>DASVRB010000313.1:0-2491 GCA_036388835.1 Thermoanaerobaculia bacterium
TCGAGATCAACGACAAAGACCTCCGCGTCGACACCTATCGCTCCTCCGGCGCCGGCGGCCAGCACGTCAACGTCACCGACTCCGCGATTCGCATCACGCACATCCCGACGAACACGGTCGTCACCTGCCAAAACGAGCGGAGCCAGCACAAGAATCGCGACACCGCGATGCGCATGCTGCGCGCGCGGCTCTACGCGATCGAGCTCGAAAAGCAGCAGGAAGAGAACGCAAAGCTGGCGGGCGAGAAGAAGGACATCGGCTGGGGCTCGCAGATCCGCTCGTACGTGCTGCAGCCGTATCAGCTCGTGAAGGATCTGCGCACGCAGCACGAGTCGGGCGATCCCGAGCGCATTCTCAACGGCGATCTCGACGAATTCATCGAAGCGTACCTCGCGGCACAGGCGCGGAAGACGGCGGAGTAGCGGTGCAGGCGGAGCAGCAGCGCCGCATCGCGGTCTTCACGCCGCTTCCGCCGACGAAGAGCGGCGTCGCGCATTACTCGTCGCTCATCGTTCCGGCCCTCGGCGCGACGGCGTTCGATTCACTCGACGGCTATCGCCGCGACGAGTTCGACGAGGTGATCTACCAACTCGGCAACAACCCGCATCACGAGCTGATGTACGCGCAGGCGATGAAGGAGCCGGGCGTGGTCGTGCTGCACGACCTCGTGCTGCATCACCTCATCGTCGAGCTGACCCTCGCGCGTGGCGACGTTGACGCATACGTCGCCGCGCTGGAAGCGAATCACGGTCCAGCCGGTGCCGCCTGGGCGCGCGGCCGCGCGGCCGGACTGCACAGCGAGATGGGCAACTTCCTGATGCCGGCCTCGGTGGAGATCGCGCAGCGCGCCAAGAGCGTGATCGTGCACAACCGCTACGCGCGCGAGCGCCTGCTGTCGTTCGGCGTGACCACCCCGATCACGGTCGTTCCGCATCCATACGTGCGCGAAACGCGGACGTTCGATCGCGAAGCGCTGCGCGCGCGCCACGGTTTCACGCGCGACTCTCGCGTGATCGGTTTCTTCGGCTTCCTGACCTCGGCCAAACGCGCCGAGGTCGTGCTCGAGACATTTCGCGCCGCACGGGAAAAAGACCAGCGCCTCGCTCTGCTGATCGTTGGCGAGCCCGCACCGAACATCGACCTCGGCGCACTGCAAGGCGAAGGGATCGTGATGACCGGCTACGTCGCGGACGAAGAGTTCGCCGCGTATTACGCCATCGCCGACCGCCTCGTGAACCTTCGCTACCCGAGCGCCGGAGAGACCAGCGGCACGCTCATCCGCGCGTTCGATGCAGCGAAGCCGGTGGCGGTGAGCGACTATGCGCAGTTCGCGGAGTTTCCCGACGACTGCGTGTTCAAGCTGCCGTTCGCGAACGAGCGCGAACGATTGCTCGAGTTCTTCACCACGGACCTGCCCGATGCCTCGTCCGCGCAGCGTGCCTGGCTGGAGGAGAACGCGACGCTGGAGAAGACGGTGTCTGGCTATCGCGAAGCGATGGAGTGCGGTGACGCCAGTCACCGCTTTGACTCCGGAGTGAACGCGGCGACTGGCGTCGCCGCACTCCAGATGTTCCCGCAGTTGTCGCTCGTCGAGGTCGCGCCGAGCGCGATCACGCTCAAAAACAACGGCACCTCCACGATCCGCACCCGCACCTACGGCCAGCCCGAGTACCGTCTGATCGCGCAGGTAGTTCGTGACGGTCAAGTTGTTGACGATCGGTGGCTGGCCGTGCCCGCCGATGTTCGCCCGGGGGAGAGCGTGACGATCGACTACACGCCGCGCGCGGAGGGAACGCTGCGTCTTTTCCACGCGCTGCAGGACGTGCCGCTCGTCGAGGTGGTCGATGTTCGATGACGCGGCGCTCGCGCGGCTGCGCGGCATCCTGGCGAATCGTCCGGCCGTGGAGATCGTCGCGCCGCAGCATCGTCGCGCCTGCGTGCTGATTCCGCTGGTCCGCAACGGCACGGGCTGGTCGGTGCTCTTCACGCGCCGCTCCGAAGCGCTCGCCGCGCACAGCGGTCAGATCGCGTTTCCCGGCGGCTCCGTCGAGAACGGCGAGTCGCTGGAGCGCGCCGCCGTCCGTGAAGCGGAGGAAGAGGTCGGAATCCCGGCGCAGCGCGTGGAACTGATCGGCCGTCTCGACGATCTGATCACGCACAGCGGCTTCCTGGTCGCCCCATTCGTCGGCGTGGTGCAGGAGCGGGTCTCGTACGTGATCCAGGAATCGGAAGTGGTGGAGGTGTTCGAGGTCCCGCTGGAAGCACTGCTCGACCCGCGCAATCCGGAAGTGCGCCGGGTGCCGTTCCGCGAAAAGCAGTTCCCAGCCTATTTTTACCATCACGGCCCCCACGAGATCTGGGGCCTCACCGGCCGAATGCTGAAGGCGTTCCTCGATCTCGTGTGGCAGGCGGTGTGACCGCGGTCGGGGAGTCGACGGGGGCGCCTCCGGCGGGCCGGCCTGGCCGGCGACACTGATTGCCCAAGGCAGAA
>DASVRB010000314.1:0-3184 GCA_036388835.1 Thermoanaerobaculia bacterium
TCATCCCGAGCGTAGCGAGGGACCTGGGCGGGCGGGGCGCGACGCACGCGCCTGCAGCGGGCCGGGCGGCGCGACGACGCACGCCTGCCGGGGGGCCGGCGACGCGACCACGCACGTCCCTGCCGCCCCACCCGCCCAGGCCCCTCGACTCCGCTCGGGGTGACATGCTGGGAGCGCCTCCAGCGAGCCGGCCCGGTCGGCAGCGCTATCGATGCACGCGCGGTCGCGGCAACAACACTTCGAGCGACAGGCGCCCATCCAGGCTAGGCCAACAAGCGCTGCCGCCCGTGGCGGCCCGCCGGAGGCGCTCCTCGTCGTGTCCCGCGCTCAGCGGCGGCCCGCCAGAGGCGCTCCCGTCGTCATTGCCCAGCGACAGGAGGTACGCGAAAGTGCATGCCGCGGGCGAAGCGCCATTCGCCGTTGCTCTCGCGGCGCCAGACCTGGAGATCCTTCATCTGTCGCGTCGTTACCGAGGGTGGGTTGCCTGGTTTCGTTACCGTCGTGTGCCACAGCGCGCGGATGATTGCGAGATCGCCGGAGACCAGAATCTCCTCGATTTCCGGGCGCGTCATCACCTCGCCGGGGGCGCGGGAGCGCATCGATTCATAGTCCGGGCGTAATGTCGCGTAATCCTGATCTGGAATGCCGGGGAAGCTGAGGAGAATGTCGGGGGCGAACATCGGCAGGATCGGTTCCGGCTCGCGGCGATTCACCGCGTCCGCGTATGTGAGGATCTTGTTGCGCAGCGTTTCCACATCGCGGTCGTGCTGCGACGGTGCGGGACGTGCCGCCGTCTGGCCGGCGAGCGGCAGATTGCGATGCAGAAAATCGAGCGTCATCCGCAATGCTGCGCGTGAAGCCTCCGTGTCATCGAACAGATCGAACGCGTGCTGCCCTCTGCTGAGGTGATGGTGCTCGATCGCGCCGCGCTGCTTCGCCGCGGATAGGCGCTGCAGATCCGCGTTCGTGGCGTCGCTCGTCGTCACAATCAGCGTCGGCGGAATCGTCTGTCCCGATTGCAGTGCCGGGAGCATCGTGCTCACGTCAATCGTTGCTGCAGGCACACCGGCGGCACGGAGGAGCGACGGGTCGAGCTCCGGGTAATAGGCCACATACGCCTTCACTCCCGCCGTTTTTCCCCACGCCACGGCGGTGCCGTACGTCGAGCCTGCCGAGCGAGCCCAGATGGCCAGTGATTGCGCGTCGATCTTCAAGTCGTCAGCGTTAGCGCGCAGGTACTCGATCAAATCATTGAGATCCGTCCGCACATCTTCGAATCCCGTAAATCGCTCCGACGGTGCGGGCCCGCTGGCAGAAGAGCGGATGTCATACACAATGGCGACACGTTGTGCGCTGGCAGCGACCAGCCGCGCCGCGGAAGTCATCGGCGCGAACGAGCGCATCTCGCGCATGTACGTCGGATGGGCCTGACCTCCCACAATGATCACCGCGGGGAGTTTCTGCTGCGGTGCAATACCCGGTGGGTAATACAGGTCGAGCTTGAGATCGCGGCCTGAGACCTTCTTGTACACGACGTCGCGGCGCACCGGGACATGCTGCATTCCGGGGATTTCCAGCACCAACGACAATTTCGCGACGTCTGCAGCCGGCAATGCGTGCAGGTCGGCGCCACGCCCCGGCGGGAAGGCGATACGCTCGTCATTGGCGGGGCTGAGATCGTCGATGCCGATCACCGTGCGCAGCCACTCCGCGCGATCGCGGCGGGCGCGCTCGTGCAGCTCGTGTCCGCCGTCATACCACTTCATCAGTTTCGGATCGCTGGCCGCCGCATAGTACGCACGCGCCTCCGACAACGGGACATGCTCGTCGTCGGTGGTGAACTGGAGAAAGATGCGCGCCGGCGCGGCATTGCGGACGAAGTGACGGGCGTCCAGACGCGCAATGCGGTCGACCCACGCGTCGAAACGCTTCGACTGCTCTGCATCGAGGTTGCGCCTGTAATTCCCCTGCCGCAGAAATTCGGAGAATTGTGCGGTGCCGCCCATGAGCACGAACGCGGCGAACCGTTTGTCGACGCCGGCCAGAATGCCGCCGCTGTGCGCGCCCATGCTCAGGCCGACGTACGCCAGTCGCGACGGATCGACGTCGTCGCGCGAGACGAGCAGATCGACCCCGCGCCGATAATCGACGACGTTCTGCACCAGCGCCTCGCCGTATTGACCGTCGTCCGGTTTGCCCCATGGCGCGGGGCGCAGCGTCGCACTATCGATGAGCAGCGACACAGTGCCGCGCGCGGCGAGGTCGATCGCCTCCTCGAGGAACATGTGCCGGTCGCCGGCGCCCCAGTGTCCGAACACCACGCCTGCATTGCGCCGGCCGTTGGCGGGTGTCACGAGGAGCGCCGGCACCGGGCCGCCGCGCGGGCTGGCGTACTCGATCTCGTCGATGCGGATCGATCCGCGCGATTGCGAGCGCAGAACCTTCATGCCGAGGGGCTGCGAGGCGTCGTAATCCAGCTCGGTGCGCGCGTCGGGGAGCTGCGCGAGCGCCGGCGCGGCGGACAGGACGCAGAAGAGGATGAAGAGCACGGCGTATTTTTTCACGCGATCGTTCTATCGCTCGACGCGCTCGGCGAGGACGACAATGGGGCGAGCGACGCCGAGGAGGGGCGAACCGCCGCAAGCGGCGGCGGACGTGCGCGACTGCATTTCGCCCCCGTATTGCGCCGTTCGCCACGTTCGCGGCGCAACGTTGCCGCCGTCGTGCGACGATCGTGGCCATGTTCCGCGTCCGACGCTCCGCTGCGTTTCGCCGGCTGTCGCTGGCGGCGGTCGTATTCGCAGCCGCGACCGCGGCCGGCCTCTACTTCGCGACGCAGCTCACCTGGGCGTATCCGCAATCGGTGCGCAGAAGCTTCGCCGACGCGGCGGCGATCAATCTCGCTTACTACTGGTCGTGGGCCCTGGCCGTGCCACTGGTGCTGGCGACCGCGCGGAGGTTCCGCCTGGCCGGACGCCGGCTGGCGACCTCCGTGGCCGTGCATGGCGCGGTCGGCGCGGCTGTGACGGTGCTGTTGATCGTGCTCGTCACCTTCGTCCTCACCCTCGCGGGTTACGGCTCGAAATCTCTCCCCCTCGGCGCGGCGGTCCTGAGCTCGGTCCGGATGAATTTCCACTCCTTTTATCCGACGTATTGGTTGATCGTGTTCGCGTTCTATGCGTGG
>DASVRB010000315.1:0-16354 GCA_036388835.1 Thermoanaerobaculia bacterium
TCGCCTATCGCTTCGAGACCGACCTCGCTCTCCGCATCGTCGGCGCAGGCGGCCGCATCCGCTACGAGCCATCCGCCTCCATCCGTCATCTCAAAGTGCCCGGCGGCGGCGTGCGCATGTGGGGCGATCACCGCACCAGCCCCTCCCCCGCCCACTCCATGGGCGATTACTACTTTGCCCGCCGCCACGTGCCGCATTTCTGGCCCTACGTCGCGCAGCGCCTCCGCAAAAACATCCTGACGCGCGTCCATCTCACCCCCCCGTGGACCATTCCGGGGAAGGTGATCGGGGAAGTGAGGGGGTTGGTGAGGGCGCTGCGTTCGGAATAGGTTCGGCCGGTGACCGTGCTCGCGCGATCGAGGGTCAATATTTGTTGTCGGTTGTCGGTTGTCGGTTGTCTGCGCTGCAACCGCGAACCGAACAGGCGATACTGACAACGAACGAGAAACCAAACTCACGGCAACCGCGCTGAAACGCACGACCCCGCAGACAACCGACAACTGACAACCGACAACACCCCACAAACAACCGACAACACCCCACAGACACCGACAACAACACAAATGGCCCTCGCCCTCTACCTCGCCTTCATCGGCACCGCGTGCGCGTACGCGCTCATCGACTGGCGGCGCGGGTGGCTGCTCGTGATTCTGTGCGGGGTGATGCAGGACCCGGTGCGCAAGCTGACGGCGGGGGCGCCGGTGGTCGTTTCGTTCGCGGTGGTGGCGTTGTACGGGGCCATCCTCTTCTCCGCGCGCAACGAGCTCATCGCGCACGTCGGCGAGTTCGCGCGCCGCTTCGGCAACGTCTACACGTCGCTGATCGCATTCATCTTCGTGCTCATGCTCGCCGCGCTGAACGGCCTCATGACCTACGGCGTCGCGATGTGGAAGGTGCCGCTGCTGAGTCTCGTCACGTATTGCTTCCCGCTCGTGGCCGCGCTCCTCGGCTACGCGTGGCTGCAGCGCGAGGAGTGGATGTACCGCTACTTCCGGATCTACTCGGCCGTCACCGCCGTCGCGCTGATCGGAACGGTCCTCGAGTACAAGCGCGTGCCGTGGCGAATCCTCGGCATGGTCTCGTTCGAAGGCGACTACATCCGCCACCTGCCGGGCATTCAGATCCGGCTGCTCTCCGGCCTCTATCGCGGCCCCGACGTCATGGCGTGGCACGCGTCGATGCTCACGTGCATCGCCATCGCCCTCGCGCTGCGCTCCGGCCTGAGCCGCTCCTCGCTATTCTGGAGCGGCGTGGCGATGTGGGGCTTTTTCAACTGCCTCATCGCCGGACGGCGCAAGGCGATCTACACCGTGGTCGTCTTCGGCGTCGTCTTCGTCTGGCGCTACGGCCGCCGCCTCAGGACCTCGCAGATGATCGCCCTCGCCGGCGTTCTGCTGCTGCTCGCGGGGCTCGTGCGGCACCTCGCCGCGGGCGAACAGACCAGCATGTACGCGGCCGGCGCGGTCGCCACGCGCGGCGAGCTCGCGCAGCGGCTGGAAGGGGGCGCGCTCTCCACGTTCAAACAATACGGCCTGATGGGCGCGGGCCTCGGCACCGCGACGCAGGGTGTCTACCACCTTCTCGGCACCGCCAACCTCGGCTGGCAGGAAGGAGGCCTCGGCAAGCTGGCAGTTGAGGTGGGACTGCCGGGACTGCTCGCGCTGACGGTGATCGCCTGGATCGTGATGCGGCTCCTCCTCAGGCTGACGCGCGTCACCGACGTGCCGGGCTCGTCGCAATTCATCCGCGTGACGATGTTCGGCCTCGTGGTCGCGAACATCGCCTCCTTCACCGCCTCGGCGCAGGCCTACACGGACGCGGTGCTCGGCCTCACCACTGGCTTTTTCGTCGGCTGTCTCTTTGCCACCGCCGCACTCGACGAGCGACTGGCGGCGGCGGTGCAGCAGCCGGCCGCCACGCCCGCGCCGCGCGCGGAACCACAGCTCGCGTGAAGATCCTGCACGTCGTTCCGACGTATCTCCCGGCGCGGCGGTACGGCGGACCGATCGTGGCCGTTCACGGCCTCTGCAAAGCCCTGGTCGCGCGCGGCCACGAGGTGCACGTCTTCACGACCAACGTCGACGGCGATCGCACGCTCGACGTGCCGACCGGAACGCCGGTCGAGTTGGACGGGGTGCATGTGCACTATTTCGCATCTCCGTACCGGCGACTTTACTGGTCTCCCGACATGCGGACGGCGTTCGAGCAGGAAATCCGCACCTTCGACGTCGTGCACATCCACGCCGTCTATCTCTGGACCGGCATCGCCGCCGCGCGTGCGGCGCGCAAAGCGGGCATTCCGTACGTGATCTCGCCGCGCGGCATGCTCGTGCCGGAGCTGATCCGTCAGAAGAGCCGCGCGGTGAAGACGCTCTGGCTGCGCCTCCTCGAGCGGCGCGGATTCGCCGGTGCCGCGGCCATCCACTTCACCTCGCAACTGGAATGGGAGGAAGCGAAACGCGTCGGCATCCCACTCCCCGCGCCGGCGGTCGTCGCGAACGGTGTCGACATCGACACCCGACCCGACGTCGCGCGCGATCCACACACCCTGCTCTTCCTCGGGCGGGTGAGCTGGAAGAAAGGGCTCGATCGCGTGATCGACGCGTTGCCGTCGATGCCTGAGGTGCGCTTCATCATCGCCGGCAACGACGAAGAAGGACTGACGCCCGCGCTGCAGGCACGCGCCGTCGAGCGCGGCGTTGCAGAGCGCGTCGAATTCGCCGGCCCCGTTTACGGCGCGGCAAAAAACGAGCTGCTCGCGCGCGCCACGTTGTTCGTTCTTCTCTCGACGTCGGAGAACTTCGGCAATGCGGTGCTGGAGGCGCTGGCGATGGAGACGCCGGTCGTGCTCTCGAAAGACGTCGGCCTCGCCGAAGAGATCGTGCGCGCCGATGCAGGCATCGTGGGACTCGAGGGTGCGGCCGCGTTGCTCGCCGATCCGGCGCGCCGCGCGCTCATGGGGCGCAACGGGCGCGCGCTGGTAGAGTCGCGCTTCGCCTGGCCGCGCGTCGCGCAGGAGATGGAGGACGTCTATTGCTCGACCAGATCACGCCGCTGATCCTCACCCGCGACGAGGAAGCGAACATCGAGCGGACGCTCGCGCAATTGACGTGGGCCGCTGACGTGGTGGTCGTCGACAGTCTCTCCACCGATCGCACGCTCGAGATCGCGCGCCGCTTCCCGAACGTGCGCCTCTTTCAGCGCGAGCTCGACTCGCTCGCCGACCAAAGCAACTTCGGTTTGCAGCAGGTACGCACGCCGTGGGTGCTGCTGCTCGACGCCGACTACTTCGTTCCGCCCGCCTTCGTCGAAGAGTTGCGCGTGCTCGCACCGCCGCCGAACGTGCGCGCGTATCGCGGCGCATTCACGTACGCCGTCGATGGCCGGCCGCTGCGCGCGTCGCTCTATCCGCCTCGCATCGTCCTCCTCCAGCGCGAGCACGCGCGCATCTGGCAGGACGGCCACGCGCATCGCGTCCTCGCGGACGGCGACGTCGGCGACCTCGAGACGAAGATCGTTCACGACGACCGCAAAAGCTTCGCGCGCTTCGTCGAGCGTCAGAAAAAATACATGCGCCAGGAAGCTGAAAAGATCCGCGACGCCGACCCGCGCACGCTGAGCATGGCCGGCCGCGTGCGCAAGCTCATCGCGATCGCCCCGTTCGCCGTCGTCGTCCACACGCTGTTCGTAAAAGGCCTCATCCTCGACGGCCGCGCCGGCCTGCGCTACACGTGGGAACGATTCATCGCGGAGCTGATCCTGTCGCGAGAGCTGTTGAGAATGCGCGACCGGCGCTCGTAGGAGAGTGGAGGACAGGCAATCCTGCCTGTCCTCTGTTCGCGTCGCACGAAGACGAGAGGACAGGCAGGATTGCCTGTCCTCCACTGGAGCCTCGCTAGGCGGTGGCGGGCCGCTGAATCATCAAATCCCCCATCACCAGCAGGTCCATCTTCGTCCTGAGAAAACAATCGAGCGCCTCGGCGGGCGTATTCACGACCGGCTCGTTTTCATTGAACGAAGTGTTGAGGACCAGCGGCACGCCGGTGAGGTCGCGGAAGGCTTCGATGAGGTGGTAGTAGCGCGCGTTCTGCGCTTCGCTCACCGACTGCAGGCGTCCCGAGCCGTTCACGTGCGTCACCGCCGGAATCTGCGCTCGCTTGTCTTCGCGGATCTGGTAGACCTGCAGCATGAACGGCACGTCATAGTCCGTTTCGAACCATTCACCGACCGCCTCGCGAATCACCGACGGTGCGAACGGGCGGAAGGATTCGCGCCGTTTGATCTTGTGATTGAGGATGTCCTTCATGTCCGCGCGGCGCGGATCGCAGACGATCGAGCGATTGCCGAGGGCGCGCGGGCCCCACTCCATCCGCCCCTGGAACCAGCCCACTACATTGCCGGCCGCGATCTGTTCCGCCGTGCGCCGGCAGAGCTCGCGCTCGTTCTTCACGCGATGCAGCACGCATTGCGCTTCCTCGAGATCTTCGTGACGCGCCGCCACCGCTTTGTCGACCGCGCCCGCGTCGTACTCCGGGCCCCAGTACGCGTGATCCATCACGAACGAGCGCGGATTGCGCAGCTCCTCGTTCCAGACCCAGTACGCCGCGCCGATCGCGCCGCCCGCATCTCCCGCCGCGGCCTGAATGTACAGATCGCGATACGGCGAGCGCTCGAACACGAGTCCGTTCGCAACGCTGTTGTAGCCGCAGCCGCCCGCGAGGCAGAGCGTCTTCATCCCCGTCTTCGCCTGCAGTGAATTCGCGAGGCCAAAGTACGCCTCCTCGAACATCGCCTGCATCGACGCCGCGAGATCCTTGTGCCGCTGTTCCATCGGATCGGCCGCCGCGCGCGCGGGGCCGAGCTTCGCGACGAGCTTTTCCGAATACACGGTGCCGACCGCGGGCGAGCCGCCGTGCCACACCATGTCGAGGCCGTGCGTGTGATGCGTGAAGTAGTCGAGATTCAGCGCGAAGCGGCCGTTCTTCACCTGCACGATGTCGCGCATCTCGTTCATGAACGACGGCTTTCCGTACGGCGCGAGGCCCATGACCTTGTACTCGTCGCCGTAGTGCGGGAAGCCGAGGTACTGCGTCATCGCGGTGTAGAAGATGCCGAGCGAGTGCGGGAAACCGATCTCGCCGAGCACGTCGATGTGATTGCCGCGCGCGACGCCCCACATCGACGAGACGAAGTCGCCGAAGCCGTCGATCGACAGCACCGCCGCCTCTTCGAATGGCGCGACGAAAAACGCCGAAGCGAGATGCGCGCGGTGATGCTCGACGTGATGCAGGCGCGGCTTCAGCGAATCGAGCTTGAACGTTTCGACGATCTCGCTGCGGAGGTCGCGGATCTTGCCGCGATTCTCCATGCGCCGCTTGATCGCGCCGAACGACGGCCGTTTCGCGAGGACGAACTTTGCGCGCTGCAGCATCCGCGCGTTCGGATCGCGATTCACGGCGATGTGGTCGACCTGGTTGATCGTCACGCCGGCCTCGCGCAGGCAGTAATCGATGGCCACGCTCGGGAAGCCGGCCCAATGCTTGACGCGGCGGAAACGCTCTTCTTCCGCGGCGGCGACGAGCTTGCCGTCGACGATGATCGCGGCCGAGGCGTCGGCGTGATGTGCGTTGATCCCGAGAATGATCATGCGTGGGCCGCCGCTGCCGCCCGCGATTGCGGAGCCGCGGTGTGCGAGACTTTCATTGCGTGCGGCGCGTCGTTTTCGTGAATCGCTACTTCCATCCCGACCATTCTGCAACAAGTCAGATGGCGTCTGATCTCGCGTTTCATCTCGCGCGCAGAGGATTCGAAGTCGGTGCCATCACCAGCCGCCAGCGTTACGACGATGCAGGGGCGCAGCTCGCATCGGAGACCATCGACGGCGTGCAGATCGAGCGCGTCTGGTCGACTCGCTTCGGCCGCGGCGCATTGATCGGGCGGGCCGTCGACTACGTGACGTTCTATCTGAGCGCTTTCATTGCAATGCTCCGCGAGCGCAATGCGGTGCTCGTCGCGATGACCGATCCGCCACTCACTTCAGTGGTTGCAGCGATGGCGTCGAAGCGTGTGGTGAACTGGGTGCAGGACCTTTTCCCCGAGGTGGCGGAATCGCTCGGAATCCGCGCGCCGCGCATCCTCCGCCGCCTTCGCGACTGGTCGCTGCGCCGCGCCCGCGCCAACGTAGTCCTCGGCGATTTGATGGCGGCGCGCGTGCCGAACGCGACCGTCATTCACAACTGGGCCGACGCCGCGCTGCAGCCGCACGCGCGCGCCGACGTGCAGTTCGCGATCGGCTACTCCGGCAATCTCGGGCGCGCACACGAGTTCGACACGATCCTCGGCGCGATGCGCATGCTGCCCGTGGTGCGGTTCGTCTTCACCGGCGGCGGCGCGCAATTCGAAGCGGTCAAGCGCGCCGCGAGCGCGAACGCGGAGTTCCGGCCGTACGTCGCGCGCGAACAACTCAGCGCTTCGCTCTCCTCCGTCGACGCGCATCTCGTGTCGCTGCAACCCGCGCTCGAAGGCCTGATCGTGCCGAGCAAGTTCTACGGAATCCTGGCTGTGGCGCGGCCCGTGATCTTCATCGGCGCGCGCGACGGCGAGCTCGCGCGAATCATCGAAGAGCATCGCTGCGGCATCGTCATCGCGCCCGGCGACGTCGAAGGACTCGCGCGCGGCATCGCCGCTCTTGCAGCCGATCGAGAGGCGGCGGCCGAGATGGGACGGCGCGGCCGCGAGCTCTATCTTTCGCGGTTCGCCCCCGCGCACGCATTCGCGGCATGGGAACGGCTGCTGATGGAGGCAGCACGATGACGCGAACGGCGCGCAGGACATTGTTATGGGTGACGGCAATCGCCTCGGCGTTGCTGCTCGCGCTGTTCCTCCTGAATCTCGACGTCGTGCGCGATGAAGAACGTCCGCGCGACGTGAACGGGCTCGCGCGCTGGATCGCAGAGCGTCCGGCCGACTGGCTGGCAGTGAGCGCGCTGACCGACCGCTCGCTCGACTCCGATCTGCCGCGCCGCCGCGAGCTGTGGCATTCCGGTTATGCGCTCGCGGAACAGCTCGCGCCGCGGCGTCCGAACACGTCCGCCGGATTCGTACGCGCGGGCCTGTTTCACTGGTACGAGCTCGGGCCGCGCGATCGGAAGGCGGTGCTCGACGTGGCCGCGTCGCTGATGGCCGATCCGGCCGTGTTTGCGAGCCTTTCGCGGCCGCTCTGGCAACTCACGCACGATTTCTCGTACCTGCGCCGCGTTGCGCCGAAGACGCTCGACACGATTTACAACCTGCGCGAGCTCGCCATCACCAACGGCTTGTTCGCCGAATACCGCGAGCTCCGCGCCGCCGCGCGCGCACTGCGCCTGCAGTCCGTGCAGCAGCGCCGTTCCGAGCTCGCGGTCGCCGATCTCATCGCGCACCTTCCGCCGCAACCCGACATGGGTGACGCGCCGCTCGCGCGTGCGATTCTCGAGGAGCTGAATCAGCGCGCGTTCGATCCGCGTCACGGCGGAGGTCGCGCGGAAGAGCTGGCGGTGTTCGCGATTGAGCAACGCCTGCAGCCGCTGATTGCGCTCTCGCCATTCATCCACGCGCAGGACGTGCTCACCGACCGCACACGTCTGCGTCTCGCGCGCGCCCTCGGCGACGAGGCGGCCGCGCAACGAGTCGAGTTGATGGCGATGGTGCCGAAAGAGGTGCAGACGGACGAGTGGACGGGACCGTGCGGTTCGACGGAAGTCTGCTCGTCGGCGGTCAAACGTCACGCGGGACCGCTGACGTTCAGCCTCGACGTTTCACAATCCGACGAAGTGCCGCCCTACGTCGAGATCTACGTCAATCGCGTGCTCACCGCGGAAGGCGAAGTACGCGAGCAGCGGAGCTTCACGGTCGGCGGCAGCGGCACGAACACGATCGAAGTGCGCCTCGTCAATCCGCGCACGCGCAACGGCATTCAGCGGCGCGTGCGTCTGTCGTGATCGAGTGACGCAACCGCGGCGCCGCAAATCGCGGCGAGCGTGGCCGGATTGGCCGGAATGAAGAAGTTGAAATCGAAGAGCGCGTGCACCATGGCGATGGTGAGACTCGCGAGCGCGGCCGCCTGGAACGCGCGGCGGCGCCACGACAGCTCGACGATGGCCATCTTTCCGAACGTCATCCGCACCAGCGCCGCGTAGCCGCCGAGCAACGCGACGACCGCGATCGTGAACCCGAGCGTCCCCGCGGTCGCGGCGATCTCCGCGTAATCGTTGTGCGCGTGGTGATAGATCTTGCCGAGGTCCTGCTTCTGCTCCATCGAGACCACACGTTCGAACGTGCCGAGGCCCGAGCCGAACACCGAAAAACGTTTCCAGAGGGCGAAGGCCGACTCGATACCGATGCGGCGTCCGACCAGCGTCTGGCGCTCGAATTCATTTGGCATGAAGCGGCCGACGGTGCGCTCCGGACCGAGAAACACGATCAATGCGGTGAGCAGCAGCACGCCCGCGGCCGCGCTGAATGCGACCCGCGGCACGCGTCGCCCCGGCAGCATCGCCGCGACGACGAGCGTGCCCGCGCCGAGGGAGAGCAGTGCGCCGCGCGATTGCGCGAGCAGAATCGCGCCGACACAGGCGATCGCCGCGAGCACCGCAAATCCGGTCTTCAATACGTCGTGCTCGATCAGCACGACCAGTCGGCGGGAGACCGGCACGTCGGGCGGGCCGGCGAGATACCAGGCGGTCGCGATCAGGAACAGCGCCATCGGCAGGATGATCGCGACGTAATGCGCGAAGTGATTCGGATTCACGAACGTGCCGGTGACGCGATTGAAGATCAGCCGGTTCGTCCAGCCCCAGATCTCGTATCGCTGCAATGCAGCCTCGCGTAGTCCGTACAGCGCCTCGAACGTCGCCGCCGCGCAGAGCACCGAGGCGAGCGCCGTGCGGCGGCTCTGCGAGCGGATCAGCAGCGCCGCGGTCGTGAATGCCGCGAGCAATCCGGCGATGCGAAACAACTCCAGCGCGGTCGCGCGCGGATCGACCGTCAGCGGATGTGTCGTATCGACGCTCACGCCCGCCAGTGACACGACGCGCGAGGCCGCGCTCCAGATCGCATGCGAGTCGGGGGAAAGCTCGGCCAGCACACCCGACGGCAATGGCACGAGCTGCAGTGCGCCGGCAATGAGGAAGAGGACCATGCCGTTCCCCCAGATCATCCATGGGCGCGTCGCCGCGGCGACATTGCTGCGCTCGCGCAGCGCGTACAGACGGATGACCGCGGCCGCACAGCAGGTGAACAGCGGCACGGCAATCAGCGGAAGGCGCGCCTTGTCGACATTCGATCCGAACGGCAACGGCAGCCAGGCCAGCCAGACCAGAAAGAGCGTCAGACAAGCGCGTTCCGCGACTGTGATCCCGCGCGTTCCTGGCATGTAGCCGGGCATTGTAAGCGCGCATGCTAAACTCCGTCAGCTTCAGCGTTTAGCGGCGGAGGGGATTGTGCGGCGAGCCTGCCAGCGCATTATTGGTTCCATCATGATTGCGTTCATTCCAGTGCTCGCATTTGCGCAGCATTCGGACACGTTGCGCGATCGCGACCCTGATCTCGACGGGGCGCGCAAACTCGCGGACGAAATGCAGGAGGCGAACTTCCATTCGCGCTCCTTCTATCTCTGGTCGCGGCTGCGGATTGCGGACGCCGGCTACACCGAGACCGCATACCTCCCGACCGACGAACAATCCGGCGGGCTGGCGCTGCGGGTCGAGGCGCCGCAGCGGATCTATTACACGCCGCACCGCAAGATCGTTTTCACCGCCGATGCAGTGCCGGCGTACAACGTCCTCTCGCGCGGCGACGAAGACGACAACCGCGTCGACTATTTCCTGCGCGGCGACGTCCACCTCCTCTTCAATCATCTCTATCTCGACGTCTACACGAGCCGCGCGGATCAGTTGCGCGCGTACGTTGCCGTCAACGAGCTGGCCCGCGCGCGCAACGACGAGACCGGAATGGCGGGCGAGTTCAAGTACTCGAGCCGCACCAGCGTGCAGTTCGCGGCCCGCTATCGCGAGGAGACCTTTCCGGACGACCGTTTCGATCCGGACGACGAAACGCCGCTGGCGCTGCTCGATCGCACCGAGCGCAACGGCCGCGCGTCGTTCGTGCACAAGACCTTTCCGCTGACGGCGCTGTTCGTCTCCGCGGAGGCGAGCGATTACGGATTTCAGAACGCCACGTTCAAAGACAGCGCGCGCCGCTGGTTCGGCGCCGGCGCGCAGTACAACAGCGGCCGCACCCGCGTGCGGGTCGAGGCGGGCCCGGCCACGCTCGACTTCAACGACCCGACGCAGCACGATTTCAGCGGCGCGATCGGCAGCATCCGTGCCGCGCGGTTGAACGGACGCTGGACCTACACCGCCGGGGCCGGCCGCGACATCGCCTTCTCCATCGTCCAGAACAACAACTACTACGTCGTCGACAACCTGCAGGCGGGGGTCGACTACTCGGCCACGCGCCGCCTGACCCTGCGCGCCGGCGTGGTGGCGGAACGTCACGATTACGACGTGCCGCTGGACGACGGACGGCTGCGCCGCGACACGGTTTCCTTCCCCAGCGTCGGGTTCGAATACGCCATTTCACGGCTCCGCGTCGGCATCGACGCAGGCTGGTACGAGCGCGATTCGACGGCCGGCGGCGATACCGACTCAGGAATACGGTACGTGCTCAGGTTGTCATTTGTCCCGTAATCGGTAAGCATCAAATAACAATTCGGGGCGGATTTCACGGGGTGCTCACGGGCAGTCCGACGCGAGCGTCACAGCAACGCGCTACGGTGCTCGCGGTCCAAAAATCAAGGAGTGAGCCCGCCCGCCGCTGGTCCCCCACGGGGGCAACGGCTTTGGCTACGGGGAGACTGATGAAGCGTTTCGCGATGCTGAGCCTGGTGATGTTCGCGCTTGCGACGGCAGCCGCCGCGCAGGATCTGCCCATCCTCACAAAAGACGCCCCGGTCGGTCCACGCGACGTCCTCGAAGTGAACGTCATCGAGGACAAAAGCATCTCCGGCCGCGTGACCGTCAGCGAAGACGGACTGATCGCACTGAACGTGCTCGAGAAGGTGCAGGTCGCGGGGCTCACCCCCTCGCAGATCGAGTCGCGCCTCAAGTCGCTCCTGGAAGCGGATTACCTGGCGAAGGCAACGGTTTCCGTCCAGGTGGTCGAGTTCGCCAGCAAGCCGATCTCGGTGCTCGGCGCGGTGCTGCGCCCCGGCCTCATCAGCGCCACCGGCAACACTACGCTCCTCCAGGCCATCACTCAGGCCGGCGGTCTCGCGCCGAACCACGGCAAGGACCTGTTCGTCCTCCGCACCGGCCTCAACGGTCTCACCGAGCAGGTGGCGGTGCCGATCGAGGACCTGCTGGTCAACGGCAATCCCGACGTCAACATCCCGCTCGCACCGAACGACCTGGTGAACGTGCCGGTCGACGCGCCGCTCACCGTCTATGTCGCCGGAGAAGTCTCGCGTCCGGGCAAGGTGCAGTTCCGCAGCTCTCAGACCCCGACACTGCTGCAGGCGATCGCCGATGCGGGCGGCACGACCGACCGCGCGTCGCGCAACGCGCTCGTCACGCGCGTCGAGAACGGGCAGTCGCGCACGATCAAAGTCTCGTTTGCCGACATCATCAAAGGACGCAAGCCCGACTTCGTCCTGAAAGATAACGATACCGTCTGGATCGGCGAATCCTTATTCTGATCGGCGACAGGCGCCGCAATGGATCTCAACAATACGCAGCAGGACATCCATCTTTCTCAATATTGGAATGTCGTCCGGAAGCGCTGGAAGGTAGCGCTGGCGATCCTCGCGGTCGTCATGACGGGCACTTTTCTCGCCAGCTACTTCTCGAAACCGCTCTACCGCTCGCAGATCCAGCTTCAGATCGAGCGTGAGTCGACCGCGGTCACGGTCGAGGACATCTTCGGGATCGCCTCCTCGGATCAGGAGTTTCTGCAGACGCAGTACGTCCTGCTCGAGAGCCGCGGCCTCGCGCTGCGCGTGGTCGACGATCACAAGCTCTACAACGATCGCGAGCTCTACCCGCCCGGTGTCGCCGGCAAAACGAAGGAAGAGCTGGAGACGATCAAGGAAACCCTCGCCGACGGACTCCTCGGCGGCATCGACGTCGTTCCGGTCCGCAACACGTCACTGGTCGACGTGTCGTACGTCGGCACCTCCCCTCGCCTCGCGCAGAAAATCGCCGACGCGTGGGGCGACTCGTTCATCCGGATGAACGTGACGAAGAAGATCGAGACCGTGCAGCAGGCGAACGCGTTCCTCACCACGCAGATCGCCACCGTGCAGGAAGATCTCGAGGGCAGCCGGCGGCAGTTGCAGGAGTACGCAAAATCGCGCGGCATCATCTCGGTCGGTGAAGGTGCGACCGACGACGTGATGATGCAGACGCTCGAGCAGCTCAACAAAGACGTCGCCGGCGCGCAGAGCCTCGTCTTCGAAAAGCAGGCGGCGTACAACGCGCTGCAGCGGACGTCGCCCGACGCCGTCGCCTCGGACGACCAACTGGTCATGCGCCTCACGGAAGAACTGAGCCGCGTGCAGCGCGAGTACAGCGAGAAACGCGCGCAGTACCTCGAAGGGCATCCGCTGATGAAGCAGCTCGCCGAGCAGATCGACAAAACGCGCGCCTCGCGCGCGAGCGCGGTGCAGCAGGCGTACAGGAAGAAACTCGAGGCCGCTCGCGCCGAATATTCGGCAGCCGCGGCGCAGGCGAGCTCGATGCGCGGGGCGTACAACCAGCAGCGCACCGCGGCGCAACGCCTCAACGTCGACACGGCCGCCTATCTCGATCTGCGCATGGCCGTCGAAACGAAACAGGCGCTGCTCGCGCAGCTTCAGCGGCAGCTCAGCGAAACGCAGGTCGCGGCGCGGCTGCGCGGCTCCGCATCGTCGAACATCCACCTCATCGATCGCGCACGCCTGCCGGGCGGCCGCGTGAATCTGTCGATGAAGAAGAATCTCCAGAGCGCGTTCCCGCTCGGGCTGATCCTCGGCCTCGCCGCGATCTTCTTCCTCGAATACATGGATCGCTCGATCAAGAACCCGGAAGAGCTGGAGAAGGTGACGCAGTTCGCGTCGCTCGGCGTCATCCCGTCGGCCGCTTCGCTCAACTCGCGGCAGTACGGATACGGCAACACCTACGGCCGCACCACGCCGAAGCTGCGCGCGGTCGATCGCGACACCGCCGTCGGCGTCGAGCTCGTGCCGCACACCGACGCGCGCTCGCCGATCGCGGAGGCG
This sequence comes from Thermoanaerobaculia bacterium, assembly GCA_036388835.1. Taxonomy (GTDB): domain Bacteria; phylum Acidobacteriota; class Thermoanaerobaculia; order Gp7-AA8; family Gp7-AA8; genus QHVT01. The sequence continues at coordinate 13,295 of DASVRB010000315.1, forward strand.
TATCGCGCCTTCCGTACTTCGCTCCTGCTCGCATCGGCGAACTCGCCGAAAGTCATCGTCATCACCTCGTCGTTCGCGCGCGAGGGGAAGACCACCACCTCGGTGAACCTCGCCGCGGTGCTCGCGCAGATGGGCAAGCCGGTGCTGCTGATGGACGCCGATCTCCGCCGTCCGCGCCTCCAGAAGGTCTTCACCGGCAAGATGAACCTCGGCCTGGTGAACTACCTCGCGGCGAACATCCCGCTCGACGACATCATCCAGCCGACCGAAGTGCCGAATCTCTCGGTCGTCCTCTCCGGACCGATTCCGCCGAATCCATCCGAGCTCCTCGCCTCGGACCGGATGAAGCACCTGATCGAAGAAGTGCGCGGCAAATTCGCGTTCGTCATCTTCGACTCGCCTCCCGTGCTCGCCGTGACCGACGCCATCGTCCTCGCCGCCCGCGCCGACGGCGTCGTGCTCTGCGTGCACGGCGGCCAGACTCCGCGCGAGCTCGTCCAGCGCTCGTCCGAACGCCTCCGCCAGGCCAACATTCCGGTCCTCGGCGCGATCCTCAACAACCTCGACCTCCAGCAGTACGGCTACACCTACCGCAAGGGCTACTTCGACTACTACGAGTCCGCCGAGGACGAGGAAGACGTGCCGGCGCGGAAGAGGGTGTAAATCGGTGTCAGATGTCAGGTGTCAGGTGTCAGGGGATTTCCGCCCGGGCGACACACCGCAGACACCTGACATCCGACACCTGATACCGCGCCTCCCATGATCGACCTCCACCACCACTGCCTGCCCGGTGTCGATGACGGGCCGCGCGAGCTCGCGGAGGCGGTGGCGTTGTGCAGGATGGCGGCGGAGGAAGGGATCGAGACGATCGTGGCGACGCCGCACGTGCTCCGTGGGCGGTGGCCGGTGTTCTCGAAACGCGAGCTTCAATCGCGGCTCGAGCTGCTGCGCGAAAAAGTCGGCGATTCGCCGCGGCTGCTGCTCGGCTCCGAATACTTTTTCTCGCACGACATGGCGGACCTGCTGAAGGAAGGAAACGCAATTCTGCCGCTCGCCGGAAGTCGGTACGTGCTGCTCGAGCTCGCGGCGAACAGCGTTCCGCCGATGTTCGAGCAGCCGCTGTACCGCGCGCAGCTCGACGGCTGGGTGCCGATCATTGCGCATCCGGAGCGCAACACCGTCTTTCAGGCCAAGCCGGAACTGCTCGCCGCGCTGGTCGGGCATGGGGCGCGGGTGCAGTTGACGGCCACCAGTCTCACCGGCGCGTTCGGCAAACAGGCGCGCGCCGCCGCGGAGACCTTCGTGCGGCGCAATCTCGTCCATTTCGTCGCCACCGACGCGCACAACACGGAGAAGCGGCCGCCGCGCATGCGCGAAGCGCTCGACGTCCTGCGTGACCTCGCCGGCGAAGAGACGACCGAGGCGTTGACGCGGACGAATCCGCTCGCGGTCATCGAAAACCGAGGGCTGCCGTGGGAGCCGGAGCCGCGCGAAGAGCCGTCCGCCGGATTTTTCACACGGCTGCGGTCGTTATTTGAACGCCGGTAGCCGTACAATCGTCGCCCAACATCAGAGGAACCTCATGAAAGCACGCGTTCTCGCATTCACAGCAGCAGCGCTTTTCGTTACCTTCGGTGCGTTCGCGCAGCCGGCGAAACGGGTGACGATGGAGTACACGCCGGTGGCGTGCATCAAAGGCGGCGAGCTTCCGCTGATGCAGCTCAACATCTCCGGCGAGGGCGAGCTGCGCAGCTACTTCCGCCGCACGAACAGCACCGACTGGTGCTCGGTCGAAGGAACGAACGACGGCCCGCTCTCGCGCGTGGTCCTGCCGAAGTTCGATGCCGGCGATGAGATCGAATACTTCTTCGTGCTGATCGAGGGCCGCCGCGTCGTCGCCCGCAGCCCGCACATCTACCGCGTCCGCGTCAACGCCACCTGCAACGTCGCCTTCGCCCGCCACGTCCAGCGCCTCGCGCTGAGCTGCGGCGAAGCCACACAAGGCGTCCCGTCCGCGATGGGCGCCGGCTACGCCCTCGACGACGCCCTCGTCGAAGGCGATCCCACGTACGCCACGCCCGACCGTCCCGTGAATCAGTAACCGCCCGCTCTTGGAATGAATGAAAAAAGGCCGCGAAAGCGGCCTTTTTTTAGTTCCTCGGAGTTCCTCGGTTCCTCGGAGTTCCTCGGAGTGAATGAGTGCATCCAAACTCCGAGGAACTCGAGGAACTCCGAGGAACCCGAGGAACTGGGGCCCAGCGTCAGTGCGCTTTCGCCTTCTTCACTTCCTCGGTCAACACCGGGAGGATCTGAAAGAGATCGCCGACGATGCCGAGGTCGGCGATCCGGAAGATTGGGGCCTCGGGGTCTTTGTTGATTGCGACGATGTGCTTCGACGATGACATGCCGGCGAGGTGCTGAATCGCGCCGGAGACGCCGGCCGCGATGTAGAGATTCGGGCTGACCACGCGGCCGGTCTGGCCGACCTGATGCTGGTGATCGATCCAGCCTGCATCGACGACCGCGCGCGAGGCGCCGACCGCGCCGCCGATCGCGTGCGCGAGGTCGCGGATGTACGAGAAGTTCGTCGCTTCCTTCAAACCGCGGCCGCCGGAAACGATGATGTCCGCTTCGGCGAGTGAGACCTCGCCTGCTTCCGGTTCCTTCGTCTCGATGACCTTCACGCGGTTGTCCGCCGAGGCCGTGATCGTCACCACTTCCGCCGCGGCGCCGCCGCCTGCTTCTTCCGGCGGGAACGCGTTCGGGCGCGTCGTGGCGATGGCTGGCGTGCCGGTCACGTCGACCGTGGCGAACGCCTTGCCGGAGTAGACGGGGCGGCGCGCGCGCAGCTTGCCGTCGTTCCATTCGAGACGATCGACGTCCGATGCGACTCCGACATTCAGTCGTGCCGCGAGACGCGGCGCGAGATCGCGGCCGTCCGCGGTTCCGGCGAACAGCACGATCGACGGCTGCGATTCACTCACCGCCTGCGCGAGCGCGGCGGTGTAGGGCTCCGTCGAATAATGACCGAGCTCCGCGACGTAGACCTTCTTCGCGCCG
>DASVRB010000316.1:0-18961 GCA_036388835.1 Thermoanaerobaculia bacterium
GTCGGGAAGAGGAAGAAGCCGTTGCGCTCGGGGTTGTACTGCGCCGTTCCGCGAATGACCTCGCGATCGTTGAACTCGACCGCGATCGGCATCCCCGCGGCGGGCTCAAGCATGTCTTCGCTGACGGTGCGCGGAAAAAAGACCGCTTTCAGGTCGGCGAACGGCACTTCGTCGATCGCGCCGCCGTCGCGGTGCACCACCAGCACTTCGCGCGAGGAATCGATCGGATCGAGCGACGCGCGTTCGGTGCGGCCGTCGCGATAACGCAACACTACGATTTCGTCCATCAGAAGAGCTCGAGCCCCCAAAGATCGTGAATGTGGATGATACCTTCGACGCGCCGCGCGTCGCCGACGATGAAGAGTGAGGTGATCTTCCGCTCTTCCATGATCTGCAGCGCCGCCGAGGCGAGCTCGTGGCCGGCGATGGTGATCGGGTCGCGCTTCATCGACTCGGCCGCCGTTCTGCGCAGCACCTGTTCGTCGTGCTCGAGCAGCCGGCGCAGGTCGCCGTCGGAGATGACGCCGAGCATTTCGCCGTTCTCGCCGACAACGGCCGTGATGCCGAAGCCTTTCTTCGACATCTCGTAAATGACTTCGCGCATGACCGCGGATTCGCGCACCAGCGGCACGTCGTCGCCGCGATGCATGAGCTCGTGCACGCGCAGGAAGCGCTTGCCGAGTTTTCCACCGGGATGCAAAAAACCGAAGTCTTCTTCTTTGAATCCTTTTCGCACCAGCAGCGCCATCGCCAGCGCGTCGCCGAGGGCAAGCGTCGCGGTGGTGGACGCGGTCGGCGCGAGTCCGAGCGGACACGCTTCTTTGGAAATCGACGCGTTGAGGTGCCGGTCGGCGCCGCGCGCGAGTGTCGATGAGGGATTGCCGGTGATGGCGACCATCTCGGCGCCGATGCGTTTGATGCTCGGCAGCACTTTGACGAGCTCCTCGGTCTCACCGGAGTTGGAGATCGCGAGGACGATGTCGCCCCGCACGAGCATCCCAAGATCGCCGTGAAACGCCTCGGTCGGATGCATGAAGAAGGATGGAGTGCCGGTCGAGGCGAGCGTCGCACTGATTTTCTTGCAGATGATGCCGGACTTGCCGACGCCCATCGTGACGACGCGGCCGCTGCAGGTGGCGATGAGCTCGACGGCGTCGACGAAGCTCTGATCGAGATGATCGACGAGGCCGAGGATGGCCGCCGCTTCGACTTCCAGAACGCGTTTTGCCTCGGCGATGGCGGGATGAAGCGCCGCTTCTGCGGGGGCCTGCGACATGGGCGCGATCGTACTACGCCCGACGCGCCGCGCGCTCCTGCGGCAGAAGGCAGTGATAGATGAAGGAGGTCGCGGGCGCGGCCACGCCATGCTCGCGCGCGAGCCGCACGATCGCGCCGAGTTGCGCGTCGAGCTCGGACGGTTTTCCTTCGAGGATGTCGCGCTGCATCGACGACGTCGAGGGCGCCGGCATTGCGTCGTAGCGCTCCCACGTCTTTGCTACCGCGTCTGCGCCGAGGTCGACCCCGCGCGCGTGTGCGACCGCGACCACTTCATGCAGCGAGGCGTCGACGATCTCGCGAATCTCCGGAATCGCGCGCCAGACGCCGATCGGTGCGCGCGTCACCGCGCCGATGCCGCTGTACGTGGCGATGAAAAGGAACTTGGTCCACATCGAATGATGGATGTCCTGCGGTACATCCGCCTTGACCTTCGCGCGGAGGAACGCATCGCGCAGACGTTCGAGCCGTTCGCTGCGCCGGTTGTCAAGCTCACCGAACACGACGAGCGGGTCGTAGGCGACGTGTTTGATGTGACCCGGCGCGGCGATGAAGCTGACGATCGCGCAAAGGCCGCCGGCGACATGCTCCGGTCCAAAAATGCGCTGCAGCACATCCGGCGCATCGACGCCGTTCTCCAGCGGCACGACCACGGTGTCGGGGCCGATCATCGGTGCGAGCGTGGCGGCGGCGTCTTCGATCTGCCACGCTTTGACCGTCATCAAAATCGCGTCGACCGGACCGACGCTGTTCGGATCGTCGGTGGCGTTCACGCGCTCGAGCACGAAATCGCCGTGCGTGCTGTCGACGCGCAGTCCACGCGTGCGCAATGCCTCGAGTGTCGCGCCGCGCGCGATGAAGGTCGTATCGACGCCCGACTGCGCGAGCCGTCCGCCAAAGTAGCCACCAACGCCGCCGACGCCAACCACCGCAATTTTCATGAGGCGCGATTCTAGTGGAGCGGCGGTTCTAACCATTCCCCGTCATGCTTCGCTAAAGCTTCTAATGACATCGACGATGTCATTGCCCTCATCATGGCCGGCGAAGGTAGTACAGCGTGCCCGAGGCTTGGCCAACAAGCGCCGCCGGTCGTGCCGGCTCAGGATGACGGGTTGGTGCGTCGTCGCGATGGAGCCGGCGGGGCTGGCGCGCGACGATTTGCGAGAGACTACGCAGCCATGAAAAAACTCGAAGGAAAGATCGCGGTCGTCGCGGGCGCCACTCGTGGCGCAGGCCGCGGAATCGCCACCGCCCTCGGCGAACAGGGCGCGACTGTCTACTGCACCGGCCGGAGTATTCGAGGGTCGTCGCCGACGGGACGGCCGGAGACGATTCACGAGACGGCGGAGATCGTCACCGCACGCGGGGGACACGGCATCGCGGTGCAGGTCGATCACACCGATCCGCAGCAGGTCGCGCGCTTTTTCTCCACGCTCGAGCGAGTCGACGTTCTGGTGAACGACATCTGGGGCGGCGACCACGTGATGGAATGGGGGAAGAAGTTCTGGGAAGTCGATCTCGATGCGCACCTCGCGCTTCTCGATCGCGCGATCAAGTCGCACATCATCACGAGCTGCCATGCAGTACCGCAGATGCGCGAAGGCGGTCTGATCGTCGAGATCACGGATGGCGATGGCTACTACTACCGCGGCAACTTCTTCTACGACATCGTGAAGACGACGGTGATCCGCATGGCGTTCGCGCAGGCGGAGGAGCTGCGCGCGAAAGGGATCAGCGCGATCGCGGTGACGCCCGGCTTCCTCCGTTCGGAGGCGATGCTCGAGCACTTCGGCGTCACCGAGGAGAACTGGCGCGATGCGGCGCTGAAGGACAAGGCGTTCATCGCATCGGAAACGCCGCTGCTGGTCGGACGCTGCGTGGCCGCACTCGCGGCGGACCCGAATCTCGCGCCGAAGAACGGCCGTGTGTTCGCGTCATGGGATCTGGCGGAGGAGTACGGCGTCGACGACGCGGACGGCTCGCGTCCGCACTTTCGCCGCTGGCTCGAAGCAAACATGCCGGAGTTCGCGTGGAAAAAATGCGACGACACGTTCTACTCGTACTGCAACAGCAAGCTGATGGATCTGATCGAGCAGCAGACGACGCAGAGCGTGAGCCAGGGCACTTGAGCTGGGAGACGGGGGCCTCCGGCGGCTGGGGCCACGGGCCCCAGACCCCGTTGGTTGGCCTAGCCTCCGCGACCCTGTGTCGCAACAAACGACGCTGTGTCGCGGAGGCTAGGCCAACCAAGCGGGTCCGGGCCCGCGGGCCCGGCCGCCGGAGGCCTCCCGTCGTTCCATGCTCACACGCGCGGCGTCCAGGCGCCTTCGGCGCGGTGTGATTTGATCCAGACCTCGTCGACCGCGGTGCCGTCGAACATCTTCGCGATCCAGACGATCTGCCCCGCATGAAACGCGAGGTGCGCGGCGATGTTGATCAGATCCTCGGCCACGATCGCGTGCATCTTCGGCTCGGGTGATGCGTCGCCGAGGCGCTCGGGCGTCAGTGCGTCGAACGTCTCCCGCGCGTGGGCGACCATGTCATCGAACGCCGCCAGCAGTTCGGCCTTTGACATCGCGCGGCGCTCCGAGAACTCCGTCTCGCGGTCGCGTGTGAAGTCGAGCGCGCCGAGGTTGCGATTCAGGTAGTAATTGAGCGAGCCGGTGAGGTGCAGGAGGATGTTGCCGACCGCGTTCGACTGCTCGTTCGGACGCGACCAGAGCTGTTCATCCGAGAGCGGCGCCACGGCCGCGCGGATCTGCGCGGGGAAAACGGCGGTGATGCGGGTGCGGAGCGCTTGCAGAATCACGTCGTTCATACGAGCCCTATTCTGCGCGCATGGACCAGCGCTTCGCTCGAATCGCGTACGTAGAGCATCTCGACGCCGGCCGCGTTCGACTGTTTCAGGATCGCGGCGACCGCGTGATCGCGCAGGTCCGGCGTGACGTCGCGGATGAACGCGGCCAGCACGCGGTTCGGGTGCGCCTGAATCACGCGCAGGTAGATCTCCGGATCGTGCTGGCCGCTGTCGCCGATCAGCACGAACTTCAATTCGGGATAGAAATCGAGGAGCGTATTGATCTGCGCGAGTTTGTGCTCCTCATGCGAGGCGAGGATCATCGTCTTTTCGTCGATGCCCCAGTCCTGCAGCAGCATCGGTCCGTGCGGAATGCCGTTGAGATCCATGAACTCGTGCAGCAGCTCGTACAGATTCCACGGGCTGCTCGAGACGTAAAAGATCGGATTCACGTCGCGATGCAGCGCGCGATAGAGATCGGCCACGCCTTCGAACGGGAGGCGTGAGGCGGCGTTGCGAATGACCGAGCGGGCCATGCCGACGAGACTGGTCGCGTTCGTGACCACGACCGTGTCGTCGATGTCGCTGATCACCGCGTACTGCGCCGCGGCCGACGGGATGAGCGCGTGTGCGACGCAGGTGGAGTTGTGGTCGGGGAGCTCGAGTCCGACCTCGTGCCAGAGTGTGTGATTCGCGAGCTCGCGCGGCGTGATGAGGATCTGAAAGTGTCCTTCGTCGTCGGAGACCGTCTCGACGACGGCGTCGCGATAGGTGGCGCGGACACGCGCGCCGGCGATTTCGTCGCTGGCGAAGCGGCGATACGTGTTGACGACGCTGCGCCAGAGCGGCTCGGCGCCGGCAGTGCGCGTGACGTCTTTCTGCACGAGCACGCGGCCGCGGACCAGCATCTCGTGACCGCGTCCGAAGCCGCGATACGGACTGATGATCACGCGGCCCGGAGGAGCGAGACGGCGCCGGCGATCGAGCTGCCGGTCGAGCGCGTGTGCGGCGCGATGGAGGGTGCGTTTCAACACGAGCCGCGCGTGGTGCGGGAGGCGTGCCGGGAGAGCGGGCACTGCGCCCGCTCTCCACGTGTGAATCGATTTACTTCGCCAGGTAGGCGGTCCACTCGTTGGTTTTTGCCGGCAGCGTGATCGCCGAGAGGCGCGTGGCGCCGCTCATGATCCAGGTCACCGGCAGGCCGGTGGACGAATGCCGCCACAGCACGTCCGCGCGTCCGTCGCCATTGAAGTCGCCGAGGCCGACGGCGTTGTAGCCGGAGACGCTCGACAGCGGCCGGATCGACACGCCGGTCCGGTTGACCAGCCACAGCGTGTTCTCGCCGGTGGTGTCGTTGCGCCAGAAGAGGTCCGCCAGACCGTCAGCGTCCATGTCGCGCGCACCGACCAGGCGCATGCCCGTGGTGACGGTGCCGAGCGGACGGCTGTTGACCAGTGTCGCGCCGTTCATGTTCCAGACGACGACCTGTCCGTTCGACGTATTGCGCCAGATCACGTCCGCACGCGCATCGCCGCTCAGATCACCGACGCCCTGCGCCTGCCACATTGCCGAGACGGTGTTGCTATTGGCTGTACGGAACGTACCGCCGTCGGCACCGAACCACACCTGCGTCTGATAAGTGCTGCTGTTCTGCCAGAAAAGGTCGGCCTTGCCGTCGCGATCGAAGTCGCCGCTGCCGATGAATTTCCAGCTCGTCGTCTGCGTCGGTGCATAGAAGGACCGCGGCGTCGACCCGTTCTGGTTCATGTACCAGACCGCGTTCTGACCACTGGACACATTGCGCCAGAAAATGTCGGAAATTCCGTCGCCATTGAAATCGGCGAGCGTCTGAAACACCCACGTATTCGCCGCCAATGCAACAGCGCGCGCCACAGGCAACGCGCGCGTATCCATGAGCCACGAGTCATTGGCTCCTGTCGACGTATTGCGCCACAAGACGTCGGAGCGGCGATCGCCATTGAGGTCGCCGTCGGATGCGGAGGTGACGTAAGAGAAGGCGTCGTGAAGGACGAGGGTTCTGTGATTGAAAACGAGCGCTATGTTCGCGTATCCGACCGCGCCGATCGGAGACTCGACCTGAATCTGAGTCGAGGTGATGCTCAGTACTTTTGCCGGCACTCCGTCGAAACTCACCAGTGTGCCGGGCTGCAGGTTACGGCCTGAGAGGATGACGCGTGTTCCGCCACTGAGCGGTCCCGCTGCAGGGGAGATGGAGGTGACCTCGACTTTATCGAGACGGAAGTCGATGCCGGTGACGATACTGCCCGAGGCGACCGGCACCACGGTACCGGTCGAGCGGTCGCAGGTAGTTGGACAGTTGGCCCCGCCGTAAACACGGCTCAGATAGGCGCCTGAGGCGTCGGCGACGAGTCTGTACGACCCGACACCAACAGAAAGCTTGTACTGTCCGAGGGCGTCGGTAGTGGCGGTGGCCGCAGAGTAGTAATCGCCGAAAGCGATCACGCCAACGTCACGAAGCGGCTTGCCTGTAAACGCGTCGTAGACGGTGCCCCTGATCTCATTCGTGGCCGGTCCACCTTTCAGGGTGAAGTTGATGTCCGTGATCTTCGCCGCCGGTCCGATGACGATCGGTGTGCCGGAGGTGATCGAACATCCGTCGCAATCAATGTCCTTGTACAACTGCACGCCGTAGTCGTATGCCTGAGCGCTGAGGTAAATACTTCCCGGACTCTTCACAATGAGCTGATATTCGCCCCCCTCGGTCGTAAACGTGTTTTCGAGGAAGGATCCGTTCGAGTTATATGCGTACACGCTCGCGTACCGGACCGGCCTGCCTTCGAGGTCGCGGACTATGCCAGAAACGGACGCGTGCTTTTCTAAAGCGACGTCGAAGCCGGTCTGATCGCTCGCGATGGTCGACGGGTCGAACACAGTAGTTCCGTCGGGAACTTCGCAAGGCCCGCACGCCAGGAAACGATCGTTGTACGCCTCGGTCATGAAGCCGTAAGTCGAGAACACGAGGTACGCGGGCGCGAGTGGCTCGGCGATCGTCCATGTGCCGTCTTGCAGGGTCATCGTGCGGTCCAGTTCCTCTCGCGACCCGACCCGGCGCCACACGACTTCGACGTTACCGAGCGCTTGTCCCGTATCGGCAGCCGTCACACGGCCGGAAACCGTCGGCGGGCGGCGGTACGCAACATTAATGTCGATGTTGACGGGTCCACCCTCTGGAACCACGATCGGTTTGCCCGCCGTCACGTTGCACGTCGCGCACGAAATCCCGTCATACAACTGCCGGTCGACCTTGAGGAAGTACGTTCCGGGAGCTACCTTCCTGTACTCGTAACGGCCATCGGAATCGGTACGAGCGTCGTAGGAATTGCCGTCATATTCGCGCGAGACACTGCCGTCGTTGCGATACAGGACCGGCTTCAGATTCGGCATTGGAGCACCCGTTGCCGCATCGGTTGCCGTAATCCGGATCCTCGTCACGAGCGACGTCAGTTCGAAGTCGATGTCCGTTCCGCCGCTTCCGGCCGTGATTTCCACCGGCCGCCCCTCGAGCACCGGACAGCGATCAGCGCACGGCTTGTTGTGCCACAGTTCGGATGAATACGATCTTCCGCTACCTTGTGCGGACACAAAGTACGTTCCCGGCGCGAGTGACGGCGACACATACTCTCCGCGTACGTTCGTGGTGGAGCCGCCGACGTCGACCCCTGCGCTGTCGTGGAACCAGACGCTGATGCCTTGCAAGGGCGCGCTGGAGCCTTGCTCGAGTACCTTTCCGCTAATACGGGGCTCGCTGACGAGTACGAAGTCGAGCGCCTTCGCCACGCCCGTGGTGACGGACAAAGGCGTGCCGCCAAGCGTGTACGGATTGCAGTCGTAGCCGAAGTAGCTGGCGCGGCATGTCGGGCCGCCGTGCACGACGCCGAGGAGCGCCGACCCAGGAGAGATAGATGCAGACGCGTAATACTGGCCGCTCGCCAGCCCAGGCGTCGTTTCGTATGTCCCGTCCGCTCGGCTGCGGCCGGTGGCGACGATCGCTCCCTGCGCGTTGGCGATCTGTATTTCGGCGCCATGATGAGGCAGGCCGGCGGGCGTGCGGACGGTTCCAGTGAACTGACTGCCAACGGTCAACGCGAAGTCGACGTCTGCCGTGGTCGTGCCGCCGAGTACCGAGACCGCCTCGCCGTTCGCGATAATGCCGCACGGCTGGCAGTCGTGATTTGGATAGAGCTGACGGATATGTCTGGTGCCGCTCGTAAGCAGGTAATACGAACCGGCCGTCAATCTGTCGACGCGGTACGTGCCGTCGGCTCCCGACGTCACGGCGACCGTGGCGTACAACTGCGTCCCGACTCGCTCATAGACATTGATGGTCGCCTTTGCGACAGGGGCGCCGGCTTTGTCGCGTACTACGCCAACGATGTCACCAGTGGGGATCTCCGGTGCGATTTGCTTGAGCATGAAGGTGCCGGCGGCGGTACCGTCGCTCCGCCATAGCTCGCCGCCTGAGTCGGGGGAGTACCCGTTGAACAGCACATAATCTCCTCCTATGATCGACGGCTCGGCGGAACTGACTACGGCGACGATCGCAGTGCCGGCGGCGGTACCGTCACTGGTCCAGAGTCGCGGCCGGCCGTCGTCGGAGGATGGCGAGTGAATCCCGAAGTACCGCGTCGAGGTGGCGGCGCCGGCCTGCGCGGAGGGGAGGCGTGTCACTACCTTCGTCCCGGCCGCGGTGCCGTTGCTGGTCCAGAGCTCGTACCCCTCGCTGGAGTAGGGGGAGACGACGTTCGTAATGAACAGGTTGTTCCCGACCATTGCTGCGTCCGGCGATTCCATGAACGGGCGCGACAGAAGCGCGGTCGTGCCGGCAGCGGTGCCGTCGGTTTTCCATAGCGCGGTCCCGTTCGCGAGGTATGCAATGGACGACGAGTTCGCGACTCGCACGCCGACGTTTGCCTTGATGAGAGTCGTACCGGCGGCCGTTCCGTCTGTTTGCCACAAATCGGCGGCAGGCGCGTAATAGACGCTCGACTCTTTTCGAACGTTGATAAAAACTCTGGTGCCGAGCTTGAACAGCGAAACTCCGTAACTGCAACCAGCTCCCGAACTGCACGCATTGTTCATAGTGAAGGCGCGCGTTCCCCAAAGCGTGCCGTCGCTGGACCAGACCTGCGCCGACTCCTCGGTATTCGTAAAGAGGAGCTTTCCGTCGTGTCCGATGGGCGAGCCGATCCGATTCGTAAACGCGCGTACCCGCAACGTCCGGCCAGCCTCACCGTTTGTGACCCATAGCTGTTGCGGGCCCCAATGAGGGCTGCCCGTCACGATGTAGAGGAGAGAGCCGGCACTGTAAAGCCTTCCATCCGTCGCCGGCAGCGTCGTCACCTGCACCGTGCCAGCGGGTGTGCCGTCTGTCCGCCACAGACCGCCGTCCTGGCGGAAAAAGTACAGCGCACCCTTGAACTCCGCCGCCCCGGCCCAGATGCCGGAGGTGACGAGCGTCGTGCCGCCGGCGGTGCCGTCCGTCACCCAGATCTGCGCTCCGTAAGTAGTGCTGTTGGCAATGAAGAACGTTTTCGCACCGACGCGTACGAATTCGCGAGGATTGGAAGAGCTCGGCGGCGGATTGAAGATCTCGCGCGGAATGTGACGCGGCGCGCCGACGGCAGCAGAGACTGCGATCAGCAGATACAGTGTTGCGGCTGCAACGCGCCTGAAGGGATTGATCATGGTGCTCTCTCTCTCGATTGCGGACGACGCCATGCTGGAGGTGGTCATTGTGTTCTCGGGATTGTCGAATTACTTCGCGAGGTAGGCGGTCCAGTCATTGGCCCGCGACGGCAGAGTAATTGCCGAGACGCGGGTTGCACCGAGCATGATCCAGATGACCGGCAGACCGCTCGAGGATTGGCGCCAGAGCACGTCCGCGCGGCCGTCGCCATTGAAGTCGCCGAGGCCGATCGCGTTGTAACCTGTCACGCTGGCGAGTGGCCGGATCGACACGCTGCTCCTGTTGACCAGCCACAATGCGTTTTCGCCGGTGGTGTCATTGCGCCAGAACAGGTCCGCCAGACCATCAGCGTCTGTGTCGCGCGCACCGACCAGTCGCATGGCCGTAGCGACGGTGCCGAGCGGACGGCTACTCACCAGCGTCGCGCCGTTCATGTTCCAGACGACGACCTGGCCGTTCGACGTATTGCGCCAGATCACGTCCGCGCGCGCATCACCGCTCAGGTCACCGACGGCCTGGGCCTGCCATACCGCTGAGACGGTATTGCTGCTGGCGATCCTGAACGTACCGCCGTCGCCGCCGAACCAGACCTGCGTCTGATAGGAGCTGGTGTTCTGCCAGAAGAGGTCGGCCTTGCCGTCGCGATCGAATTCACCGCTGCCGACGAATTTCCAGCTCGTGGCCTGGGTCGGCGCATAGAAGGACCGCGGCGTCGAGCCATTCTGGTTCATGTACCAGACCGCGTTCTGACCACTGGACGTATTGCGCCAGAAAATGTCGGCAATTCCGTCGCCATTGAAATCAGCGAGGGTCTGGAACACCCACGTATTCGCCGCCGATGCAACCGCGCGCGTCACAGGCAGGCCGCGCGTGTCCATGAGCCATGAGTCATTGGCTCCGGTAGAGGTATTGCGCCAGAAAACATCGGATCGCCGGTCGCCGCTGAGATCTCCGTCGGAAGCGGAGGTGACATACGAAAACGCGTCCTGGCGCGTGATCGTGACATGAGGGTAGGACGACATGAACAGTTCGATGTCGGCGTAGCCCAATATACCGGGAGGCGTTTCGACCTGAATTGCAGTCGCCGTGGTGCTCAAGATCTTCGCCGCCACTCCGTCGAACTTGACCGAGAGCGGGGTCGGGAGGTATTTGCCGGAAATCGTCACGCGCGTCCCCCCGGCGAGCGGGCCAAATGCAGGGGAAACGGACGTGATGTGCGATTTCTCCAACTGAACGTCGATGCCGGTGACGATCTGGCCTGCCACTACATTGACGGTTTTTCCGGTGGTCGGATCGCAACCCGCGGAGGGACACGATGCGCCGCCATAGATTCGCGACAGGCGCAGATAGTCGTACTCGGGCGTCGCTACGATCACATACGCCCCGGGCGAAACGGTGATCTTGTACTGGCCGAACGAGTCCGTTCTCCCGGTCCGGTACATGTACGTTTCCGAGGTGAGCCACGCCGCGACGGTTACGCCTGGCAGCGGTTTCCCCGTCAGTGCGTCGGAGATCGTGCCTCTGATCTCATTGGACGGTTTACCGTCGAGTGCGAAATTGATTCCGGCGCGCGCAACGCCTGGTCCGACCGCCACGCTGGTCCCGGATGGGAACGAGCACGGCTGACAATTGATGCCGTTGTACAACTGCGTCAGGTAATCGGTGGCTGCGGCGACGAGATAGACGTCGGCCTGGAAAGAGCCGAAATACATCGAATACTGGCCGTTCTGATTTGTAGACGTGTGCTCGACGTCGTTCCCATTCGCGTCAGAGGCAGTGATGTGCGCGTACGGAATCGGCTTACCGGCGCGATCGCGAACGACTCCGGAAATCAAACCGCCTGTTTTCAGTGCTGCGTTGACTCCGGTCATGTCGGCGTTGATCGCAGCGGGGTCGAAGACGGTTGCTTCAGCCGGCGCTGTGCAATAGTCGCATTCCAGCGGCAGCCCGTTGTATGCCTCCGTTAGATAGCCGTGCTGCGAGAACACGAGGTGTGCCGGAACCTCCGGCTCTTCCAGTTCCCACGTTCCGTCGAGGTTCGTATACGTCGTCGAGACGTCACCGTCATTCGGCGTACGCCATGAAACGCGCACACCGGAGGACGGCTCTCCAGTCGCGGCGATCGTCACGCGGCCGGAGATCCGCTGGCTCCGCCGGTATGCGACGTTGAGCTCGACAGTGACGGTGGCGGCCTGCGGAATCACGATCGGTTTTCCGGACGTGACGGCGCAGGTCGTACACGAGATGCCGTCATACAACTGCCGTCCGGTCTTCAGGAAGTACTTGCCAGGTGGCACGTTCGTGAACTCCAAACGCCCTGCGGCATCTGTACGCGGGTCGTACGGATGCTCGGGCCACGCGGCAACGCTACCGTTCTCACGGTACAGCGTTACTCTCGTGGATACCGGCAGGCCGCTGTCGGCGTCCGTCACAAGGAGCTGGATTCGTGACGCGAGCGAGATCAGGGCGAAATCGATTTCATTTACGTCCGTGCCGTATGCAATTTCGACCGGCCGGCCAGACAGGACGTCGCAAGCGGATGCGCACGTCTGGTTGTGCCACAGTTGTGATGCGTATCGGCGGTCCGCACCGACTGCCGAAACGAAGTAGGACCCTGGGGGGAGGGGAAATGAATACTCTCCCTCCTGATCGGTATAGGTATGACCGACCGGGCCGCCTTTGCTGTCATAGAAATTCATGGCGATGCTGCGCAACGGCTTGCCGGTGGCGGGATCGACGGCGCGGCCCGAGATGTGCGGCAGTCTCAGTAACTTGAAATCGAGCGCCGTCTGTGTTCCCGGCGTCGCGCGAATGGGCGTGCCGCCGTCCTCATGAGGTTCACAAGTGAAGGGATAGACCCTGCCGCATACTCCGCCACCATGGATGACGCCGAGGAGACCGGAACTGGATGGTGGGAGCGCGCTGGCGTAATAGTCACCGGCAGGAAGTCCTGGTGAGGACTCGTACGTGCCGTCCGGTTTGCTGCGTGCGGTGGCGATGGTCCGTCCGCTCGAGTCGACGAATTTGATGTCGGCATACTGAGTGGACGGCAAGCCGTCGGGACCTTTCACCACACCACGGAACTGCCCTCCAGCGGAGAGTGAGAAATCGACGTCGACGGTCGCGAAACCGGCGAGGACGGAGACCGGCTGGCCATTGGCGGCGATCGTACAGAACGCGCAGTCATAATTCGGGTAGAGCTGCCGCACATGTTGCGGGCTGGAGGCGATCAGGTAATAAGAGCCTGCCGTCAATTTGTCGACGCGGAACGTTCCGTCCGTGCCCGTTTTTACTTCCATATCGCGCTGTAACCAGGTGCCGTTGTTGTACGGACTACTGTAGACCGCGACGGTAACACCGGAAATAGGCGTGCCCGCTTTGTCTCGGACCACGCCGGCAATCTCGCCGGTCTGCGTCTCCGCGCCGACATTCTTGAGGAGAAAGGTGCCGGCCGGCGTTCCATCGCTGCGCCAAAGCTCATAGCCGGTGCTGGCCTCGTAGCCGGTAAACAGCACGTAGTCGCCCGCGCTGAAAAGTGACGCGCCTGCGACGGCGAGCGAAACGTTCGTGGCGCCGGAGCTCAGCCAGAGGGTGCGGCTGTCGTTAAGGGCATCACGCGCGACCGTGAAGTACCGGGTGAGAGTCGCGGCAGCCGACTCCGGGTGAGGCTCGCCCTCCCTGACCAGCGTCGTTCCTGCAGCCGTGCCGTTGCTGGTCCAGAGCTGCGACTTCGAGTAATTCGAGGAAATGTGGAGGTAAAGGGTGTTGCCGGCCAGGGTGGCGATGTTTTGGCTGCCGAACGGCACCGGCGCCACTTCGACGGTTCCGGCAGTGGTGCCGTTGCTCTTCCAGAGAGCGTTGCCCGCTCGGAAGTACGCGACGGACGACGAGCTCGCGAGAAGGTGACTCAGACCCGCTTTGACCAGAATCGTGCCGGCGGGAGTTCCGTCCGTCTGCCACAGGCTGCCGGTCGCCGGCTCGTAATAATCGCCGCGCGTGTCGACGGAGAGCAGCACTTTCCCAGCGAGCTTGAACATCGAAACGCCGTGGTAACAGCCGCTCTCGGAGGCACAGGCGTTGTCGATCGTGAATGCCCGCGTTCCCCACAACGTCCCGTCGCTCACCCACACCTGATTCGTGCCCGTACCTTCAGTGGTCGTGAAGAAGAGCTTTCCCTCATGTCCGAACGGCGTGCCGGTGAAGGACCGCGAAAACGTCCGGACGCGCAGAGTCCGGCCAGCCTCGCCGTTGGTGACCCAGAGCTGTGCCGGGCCCGTGATGTACAGGAGCGAGCCGGCGCTGTGGAGACCTCCGGCGCTGAACGGCAGCGCCGTCACCTGCACCGTGCCAGCGGGCGTGCCGTCGGTCCGCCACAGCGCGCCAGCCTGCACGAAGTAGAGCGAGCCCTTGAACTCCGCAGCTCCAGACCATGTGCCCGACGCCACCTTGGTGGTGCCGGCGGCGGTGCCGTCCGTCACCCAGATCTCCTCGCCGGCGTTCGCCAGGAAGAACGTTTTCGCGCCGACGCGGACGAAGTCGCGCGGGTGCGACGAGTTCACCGGCGGGTTGTAGATCTCCCTCGGCACGTGCCGAGGAGCTGCAACGGCGGCGAAAACCGACACGTGCAGGTACAGAACGGCCGCGGCAAGGCGGCGGATCGAGTTGTTCATTGGGCTCTCTTTTGATCTGCGGATCGGACGACTGGCCGCCATGTTATCTGCAATACGACGGAACTGCACGCTTTCCGTGAGGATGAAGAGGCGAGGGGCGGCCGGATGAGCGGCGTTCCGGGGTGTCGGACTTTCCGGCTGGCGCAATCGTGTAGAATCCCGCGCCTCCGGCAGTACGGCGCAATCCTTGCGTCAGGTTTACAAGCACTCAACGTCAATTGAAGAGGATCTCCTAATGAGCGAAACGGTGACCGCCACAAATACGCCCATGCCGCGCTCCACGGCGGCCGCATCCGGCAGCAAGCGCGAGAAGACGCTTCCGGTAGCAGCGAAATCGGTCGTCTGGAACCCCACTCCCGAGCAGTTGCGGCAGTTCGCGTCCGAGATGCCGAACGCCCGTCCGACCGAGTTCGGCAACCTGAATGTCGCCACGCGCGTGGTCTCGCGTTCGAAGCTGTCGACCTTCATCGCCACCGACACGCCCGAGCAGCACTCCGATCAGACCATCACCCGCGCCGAGTACACGCGCATCGCGAAGCTGCAGGACGACTACATCGCCACCCGCGACATGCTGGTGATCGAGGGCTACATCGGCAACGATCCCGAGTTCCGCGTCGCGGCGCGCCTGATCATCGAGAAGGCGAACGCGAACATCGCGGCGATGCAGGACATCCTCTATTACCCGGCGACCCGCGAAGAGCTCGACTCGTTCGAGCCGCAGCTCACCGTCATCTACACGCCGAACCTGAAAGCCGACGGCTATCCCGACGATCGCCTGATCGCGGTCGACCTCGAGAGCTACACGACCCGCGTCTTCAACTCCGATTACTTCGGCGAGTCGAAGAAGGGTGGCCTGCGCATGTGGAACAAGCTGGTCTACGAGCGCGGCGGTCTGGCGCTCCACGCCGGCTGCAAGGTCATCCCGGTCGGCAACGAGAAGCGGGTCGGCCTGATCGTCGGCCTCTCCGGCACCGGCAAGACCACCACGACCTTCACCAAGCAGAATGACTCGCAGCCGGTGCAGGACGATTTCTGCGCGCTGATGCCGGGCGGCAAGATCTACGCGACGGAGAATGGTTGCTTCGCGAAGACGTTCGGGCTCAACCCGAACGACGAGCCGACGATCTTCAACGCCTGCGCCTCGGAGCACGCGTATCTCGAGAACGTCTCGCAGGACGACAGCGGCAAGATCGACTACTTCGATACGTCCTACACGCCGAACGGCCGCGCGGTCATCCGGATGGAAGACATCGCCGGCGCCGCCGACGCGCGCGAAGTCTCGAAAGCCGACTTCCTGCTGATCCTCAACCGCAACGAGAACATCATCCCCGCCGTGGCGAAGCTCGAAGGTCCGCTGGCCGCCGCGTTCTTCATGCTCGGCGAGACCAAGGGCACCAGCGCGGGCGGCGCGTCGGAAGCCGGCAAGTCGCTGCGCGTCCCCGGCACGAACCCGTTCTTTCCGCTGCTGCACGCCTACCAGGGCAACCGGATGAATGAGCTGATGAAGGACAGCCCGATGGAGGTTTACCTCATGAACACGGGCGCCATCGGCGGCGACGGCAAGGCGGCCGGCTCGAAGAAGGTGAAGATCCAGCACTCGTCCGCGGTCGTGAAGGCGATCGCCGAAGGCACCATCAAGTGGGAAAAGGATCCGGACTTTGGCTACCTCGTGGCCACGGAAGTCCCGGGCATCGACGACGCCCACTACCTGCAGCCGAAGAAGCTCTACGAAGAGCAGGGCCGCATGGACGAGTACAACCAGCTCGTCACGAAGTACAACAACGATCGCCGCGAGTACCTCCGCAAGTGGAAGGGCCTCGACTCCGAGATCTCGGAAGCGATCTAATCGCTGTCAGCGCACCGACCGAATGTGAGCCCCGCGAAAGCGGGGCTCTTTTTTGGTGGAGGACAGGCAATCGTGCCTGTCCTTTTCGCGTCGAGACGCGACAGGGGACAGGCATGATTGCCTGTCCTCCACCTGGTCAGGTCTCGACGTTCAGGAACATGTAGCCGGCCGCGAGCGCGAAGAGGATGTTCGCGGCCCAGGCTGACAACAGCGGCGGGAGGTTTCCGACGTCGCCGAAGTTCGTGAAGATCGTGAAGATCATCCAGTAGGCGAGGCCGACCGCGAGCGCGATGCCGACGCCGTACAGCGCGCCGCGCCGTCCCATGCGAAACGCGAACGGCATCGCGATCAAGGCCATGACCAGGCTGATCGCCGGCCACGACGTTTTTTCATAGAGCTGCACGGTCAGCTCCTCGGCGGCATAACCTGATTCGCGCAGCGTGGCGATGTAGCGCCGCAGTTGCGCGTAGGTCATCTGCTCCGGAGGCTTGACCTCGGTGGCGAAGTCCTCGGGCGTCTCGGAGTAGAAGAGCGCAACGGGTTGCTCGATCTTTGTGTACGTCGAGCCGCCGTCGTCGAGGAAGGAGCGCATCCAGCCATCCTCGAACGCCCACGCTCGGCCGTTCCAGGTGGCGCGCTGCGCGTAGACGCGCCGGGTCAGGCGGAAGTTCGCGGGATCGAACTCGAAGACCTGCACCTGCGTCAGCCGCTTGGTCGTGGCGTCGTAGCCGAGGAAGTTCAGGATGTAGTGACCCTTGCCGAGGTACCAGAGTTTCTGCTGCGCGGTCGTTCGAACCGCGGGCTTTCCTTCGATGCGCCGCTTCATCTCGTCCACGCGTTGACTCGAGTACGGCAGGACGAAATCGAGAATGAAGTAGGCGAGGAGGCTCATGAGCGCCGCGACGAAGAGCACCGGCAGGCCGATGCGATAGAGCGAGACGCCGCTCGATTTCAGCGCCGTGACCTCGTTGTTCTTCGCGAGCATGGCGAAGGTGACGAGCGTCGCGACGAGGACGGAGATCGGAAGCGTCCAGTTGAGGATGCCGAAGATCTGGAAGCGGTAGTAGGTCAGGAGCGTCGACGCCGAGGCGCCGCTCTCACGCGCATCTTTCGCGGTCTCGGTGTAGTCGATGACGACGAACAATGCGATGACGGAGATGAGCACGAGCGCGAGGACTTTGAGGAACTCGCGCAGCACGTAGCGGTCGAGGATGTTGGGAAAGGTGATGTCGAGCCGGTTGAGCAGCGAGGGATCGTCGCCGCGATCGCGCCCGCGTCCGCGAACGGTGACCATGGCGCCGCTTTTCCGTTTGCGCGTGAAGAGGCGCCTCACCGCGGCGAAGGTCCGCGCGACGATTCCTCCCTCGGGTCTGCTGGAGACGAAGTCCTTGTTCGCTCTGCTCAGCAGATAAATGCCGAGCGCGAGCAGGAGGATGTTCGCGCCCCACATGCCGAGCGCGGCCGGAATCTTGCCGTCGGCCGCGAGCTGCTCTCCGTTATTGATGAGGATGTAATAGAAGAGGATGATCGCAATACTTAAAGAAAAGCCTGAGCTTTTGCCGCCGCGCCGGTTGGTGATGCCGAGCGGCAAGCCGAGGATGCCGAAGGCGATGCACGCGAACGGGATGGCGAACTTCTTGTGGATCTCCACACGCGCCAGATTGCGCATGACGCGATCAGACTCCGCGTCGCTGCGGCGCAGCGTCCGCTCCTGATCGAGGAGCTCGCGGAGGTTCATCTCGCGGAGCGACTTGGCGAGGCGGTTTGGGTCGAACGCGGCGCCGGCGGACGGCAGCAGGATGCGTTGCGTCTCGTTGCGGGTGTGGTCGTAACGCTCGGCCTTGCGTGCGTCCCAGACGTGCGTCTCGGCGCCGCTGAGATTCATCCAGATCTCTTTCTGTGGACCGATGACCGCGAGACCGCCGCTGCGCGCGGCGATGATGCGCTGACCGGAGCCTTGCGTGAGCGCGGAGGCGTCGTCCGGCTCCTGCGGCGCGGTGAGGCCGGCGGACATTTCGCTCGGCGTCTCGGGGTCCTGACTCGGGTCGTTGCGCGAGTCGGCGACGAAAACACCTTTCCATTGACCGGTCGCAGGATCGACGTCGTTCACGTAGATCATGAGGTTTTCGAACTGGTCGTGGAAGACGCGCGGCTTGACGACCTTTTCGGCCGAGGCGGTCATCAGTTCCGCGAACAGCGCGACGAACTGGCGGTTGCCTTTCGGCATCACGAAGTTGATCAGGTAGAGATTGAGCAGAAAGATGGCGAGGCTGAAGAAGAAAACCGGCCGGTAGATGGTGCGCGTCGAGATGCCGAGGGCGCGCATGGCCACGATTTCGGAGTCGGACGAAAGGCGGCCGACGGCGATCAGGATGCCGAACAGAAGCGCCATCGGCACGGTCAGAACGATGATGTTCGGCAGCGAATACAGGAGCAGTTTGAGGACGGCGTCGCCGGGCAGCGACCGGCGGATGATCAGGCCGGCCATGTCGAAGAGCTTCTGCATGAGGATGATGGCGGTGTAGAACACCATGCCGAGGCAGGTCGGGCCGATCATCTCTTTGAGGATGTAGCGAGTGAGGATGCTCATCTGGGGCGAATTATGACGCGGGATTCAGGCCAGCCGAGGGGTTTCCGCAGCGTCT
>DASVRB010000317.1:0-1871 GCA_036388835.1 Thermoanaerobaculia bacterium
CGCGCGTCCGACCATCATCTCGCGCACGCTCGCGATTGCGCTCACCGCGATGTACGACGCCTGGGCCGCGTATGACGACAAAGCGGTCGGCACGCGCCTCGGCGGCTCGCTGCGCCGTCCGCCGAGCGAGCGCACCGACGCGAACAAGACCAAGGCGATCGCGTACGCCACGTTCCGCGCGCTCGAAGACGTTTATCCCGACGACCGCGCCTGGCTCGCGGAGCAGATGCGCGCGAAAGGCTTCGATCCGAACGACCGCTCGCGCGACGTCACGACGCCGCAGGGCATCGGCAACGTCACCGCGGCCGCGGTGATCGCATACCGTCAACGCGACGGCGCGAATCAGCTCGGAGATGAAGTCGGCGGCAACGGCAAGCCGTACTCCGATTACACGTACTACAAGCCGGTGAACACGGTCGCGAAAGTGCTGGACGCCGATCGCTGGCAGCCGATCCCATTCGAGAATCCGCGCGGCGGCGAGAAGCTGACGCCCGGCTTCCTCACGCCGCACTGGTATCGCGTGAAGCCGTTCGCGCTCGATCGCAGCGATCAGTTCCGTCCCGGCCCGCCGCCGATGGTCGGCTCCGATCGGCTCAAGAAGGAAGTCGACGAAGTGATCGCGTTCAACGCCGCGCTGACGCCGGAGCAGAAAGCGACCGTCGAGTTCATGCGCGACGGTCCACGCTCGACCGGTCAGTCGGGTCACTGGCTGAAGTTCGCGCAGATGGTCTCGCGCCGCGATCGTCACGACATCGATCGCGACGTGAAGCTCTACTTCGCCGTGGCGAACGTCGCGATGGACGCGTTCATCGCCTGCTGGGAAACGAAGCGCTACTACGACTCCTCGCGGCCGTGGACGCTCGTCCGCCACTACTACGCGAAGCAGTCGCTCAACGGCTGGGCCGGTCCCGGCAAGGGCGTCGTGAAACTGACCGCCGACAACTGGCACCCCTACTCGCCATTCACCTTCCCGACGCCGCCGTTTCCCGGCTACGTCTCGGGTCACAGCACGGTCAGCGCGGCGTGCGCGAAAACGCTCGAGCTCTTCACCGGCAGCGACAATTTCGGAGAGGTGGAGAAGCGGAAGGCCGGCATGATGACGGAGGCCGATTTCGACTGCCTGGCCATCCAGGCGCTCGAAGGAAAAACACCCGACGGCGACGTGAACTGTGACGTGGAACTGCCGCTGCCGACGTTCAGCGCCACGGCCGAAATGGCCGGCATTTCCCGCGTGATGGGCGGCTATCACATTCAGGCCGACAACATTGAAGGGCTGGCCATGGGGCGCAACGTCGCGCAGTTCGAATGGCCGCGCATTCAGGCGTATTTCGACGGCACGGCCGCGGCACCACGTCCATGAAAGGCTTCGCACTTTTTCTGATCGTCGCGGCCGCGGTCGCGCTCGTGCTGCTGCCGGCGTTCATCCTCAATCCGTTCGCGCCGGAGACGCCGCAGGGCCTCGCGGTCGCGCACACCGCCAAACGGTGGGCGCCGATCGTGACGATCGTGCTGTTCGCGGTCGGCCTCTGGCTGTCGCGCGCCTTGTGGAGCCGCTGGTGGCGTAAGACGCTGGTGGTCGTGGCGATGCTGGTGCTGGCCGCGACGATCTGGTTGTCGCGCCAGAACCATTTCGAGTGGATGTTCAACCCGCTCCCGAATGCGGCGTATGCGAGCGCGCCGGCCGCGTCGTTCGTCGGCGACGATGAGATGGTCCTCGCGGTCGCGCAGAACGGCGAGGCGGCCGCGTATCCGATCAAGCAGATCGCCTATCACCACATCGTGCACGACGTGGTCGGCAAGGTCCCGATCGTCGTCACCTATTGAACGCTCTGCCACACCGGTCTGGTGTGGAAGGCGATGGTGGACGGGCG
>DASVRB010000318.1:0-6436 GCA_036388835.1 Thermoanaerobaculia bacterium
GCAGGCAACGAAACACGACTGTTCGTTGCAGGCGTGGTCGCTTGCGGCGACTGGCGTCGCCGCACTCCAAAACGCGTGCGCCGAAAGCGAAGGACGAACCGCGTACCTGTGGAGCGGCGGCCGCTTCGGCCGCCGGGTTTATCGCGCGAGATTCGGCGGCCGAGGCGGCCGCCCCTCCACAGGTATGGCTTTGCGCAATCAGCGCGGGAAACTCGGTCCGTACAGCACGGCGTTCAAAAACACCGGCAATGTGCCGCGCCAGAAGAGGCGGTAGTTCGGATCGTCGGCGAAGGTGATGACCTGGCCGCGGCCGAATTTTTCGCTGGTGACGTAGACGGAGCCTTTGACGCGGTCGATGCTCTCGGGCCACGCCACGCCGGAGATCAGCGGGTCTTTCGCATCGATGGTCAAGATGTTGTCTACCCGATGTGCGAGCGGCAGGAAGGCGCCGGTGCCTTCGACCAGCACCGCCGGCGGACGCGGGACGCCGAACGTGAGGAACGAGCGCTCGTTCATGGTGGTGCGGAACGCGGAGCCGGGGATCCGGAAGTCGTTGTAGCGCTGCTCGGCGGTGGTGGTGTCTTTGTCGTCGCGCTTGGCCGGCTCCCACGGCTTGAGCTTCGAGATCTCGACGTCTTTCTCGCGCAGGAAGGAGTGCGCCCCTTTGACCGCGACGAGCGTGCCGCCGTCGCTCACCCACTGCTTGATCTTGTCGATGCCGCGCTTGGTCAGACGGTCGGCATACGAGCCGTCGGGGAAGACGAGCACGCGGTACTCGCTGAGATCGAGATTGCGCAGCGTCTCGGCGTTGAGCGTGGAGTGCGGGATCGGCGTGTCGACGTCGAGCGTGTGCCAGAGCATGCCGAACGAGGTCGAGTCGCTGCCCGGTCCGCCGACGAGACCGATTTTCGGCTCGCGCACGAAACGGACTTTTTCCGACGCGAAGCCGGTGCCGCCCATCCAGCCCGTTTCCAGCGGCACGACCGACACCGCGGCGTCGCGCGAGAGTGCGTTGATGCGGCCGTCGAGGTTCGCCTCGTTGTTGCCTTTGAGGATGATGATCGAGCCGCGTGGATAGGTGCGCTCGCCGACCGGAATCTCGCCGTCGACGACGTTGAAGCGGATGTCCTCGCGCAGCAGGCGGCCGGCGAAGCGATAGACGTTCGGCTCGTTGCCATCCACGAGATAGCCATACGCACCGGCGCGGAACGGCGCAGGGGCGGAGCTGCTGAAGGCGGTGGTTCCGGAGAGCGGGAGCTGCGTCACCCACGCCTCGACGTTCATCGCCAGCGGCAGCGACCAGGTGGTGATGTCGTAGAACTCGTCTTCTTCATCCGCCTCGGCGCGTGCGCGCTGCGATTCGACGAACCCTTTGCTGAACTGCGGCGCCTTCTCGAGCAGCGTGTTCACCAGACCGCCGAGGGGCTGCTTCGTCGACACCACGGCCGTGCCGGCGGGGAACGAGCGCGATTCCGTCACGTCGCGGTCGATGCGCGTGGCGCGGATGTTCGCGGCGGAGCCGAGCATCTCAACGCGGATGCCCTGCTTCGTCAGCAGATTCAAGAGCGTGGTGAAGTTCGGCGAGCCGGGCGCGATGAGGTAGACGTTCTTGCCGTTCTCGATCTGCGCGCGTGCGGCGCGGTGCGTGTAGCGAAGAAGCTGCTCGCGATGCTGCGCCGCCGTGCGCACGGTGGCCATGCCGGCGGTGTAGTGGCGCTGCACTCGATCGACCAGCGTGAGGGTCGTGTCGTCGTCGCGCTTGATGGTCGTGCCGCCGCGGCCACCGCCGGCGACCTCGTACGTCATGCCGATCGCGCCGTTGAGCGACGGCCACGAATCGCCGTAACCGGGATAGAAAAGGTCGAAGCGCTCGCCGACGAAAAACGGCCAGTTGCGCTTCGAGAACTCGGCCGCATTCGCGCGGCCGAACGTCTCCAGCCACTGCTCGACGTCGGTCGGTAGATTGAGGTTGATCGGCTTCGCGTCGGGCGGGAAAAAGTACGTCGACTGCGCGCTCATCTCGTGAAAGTCGACCACTACCTGCGGGAACCACTGCCGGTAGGCGGCCACGCGCGCCTGCGTTTCTTTCTGCGACTGCCAGGCCCAGTCGCGGTTCATGTCGATGAGGTAGTGATTGAAGCGGCCGCCCGGCCACGGCTCCTGATGCTCGAAGGACTGCGCGCTCGGATTCGGCGTCATGCCGGACGTGCGCGTGAACCAGGAGATGTAGCGCTCGCGCCCATCCGGATTCTCGAGCGGGTCGATGACCACGACCAGGTTGTCGAGCAGACCGCGCGCGTCGGCGTCCGCGACGAGTGAGTGCGCGACGAGCAGCGCCGCTTCAGCCGACGACGACTCGTTGCCGTGCACGCCGAACGCGAGCCAGACGATGGCCGGCATGTCGCGGACGATCGCATCGACGTCGCCGCCGCCATTCGCGAGCGTGCGCGCGTTCTCGCGAATCGTGGCGAGCCGCGCGTGATTGCGCGGCGAGGTGATCGTCGCCAGCACGAGCGGCCGATGCTCGTACGTCTCGCCGATCTGCTCCATCGACACGAGGTCGGAGCGGCGATCGAGCTCCTCGAAGTAATCGAGGATGCGGTGATGCGGCGTGAACCGCGCCCCGATCGTGTAGCCGAGAAACGCGTCGGGAGCGGGAACGGCGTTCTGTGCGGCGGCGGTGAAAGCGAGAACGAGGAGTGCCGCAAACGCGGCGCTGCGTCGGATCATGGCGCCAGATTGTAGTGTCGTGGAGGCGCGATTGCGCGCTCAGTCGGTGACGGCGACTTCGTCTTCCACGACCAGGTTCGATTTCGCGTGGATGCCGAGGCGCTTCATCATTTCGTTGAGCGTGGAGGGCTTCAGCTGCAGGAGCTCGGCGGCGCGTTTCTGCACTCCGTTCGCGAGCTCGAGCGACTGCAGGATCATCGTCCGTTCGTAGTTCGAGACGGCGTCTTTGAGCGAGATGCCGTCCTGCGGGACGATGGTCGCCGGCGAGTCGCTGCGGGTCGGATAGCGGAGGTAATCGGGCAGCAGCTCGGGCGTGACGCGGTCGCCGGTGCAGAGCACGACCGCGCGCTCGATGGTGTTCTCGAGCTCGCGCACGTTGCCGGGCCAGTGGTGGTCCATGAGGATGCGCATCGCGTCGGGCGTGACGTCGCGGACTTTGCGCTTGTTCTCTTCCGAATACTTTTCGAGGAAGTGATGGATGAGCAGCGGAATGTCTTCGCGGCGGCGGCGCAGCGGCGGCAGCGCGACGGTGATGACGTTGAGGCGATAGAAGAGATCTTCGCGGAACTTCTGCTCGGCCATCAGCTTCTGCAGGTCGGCGTTCGTCGCCGCGATGATGCGCACGTCGACTTTGATCGTGTCGACCGAGCCGAGGCGCATGAACTCTTTTTCCTGGATCACGCGCAGCAGCTTCGCCTGCGTCTCGAGATTGATGTTGCCGATCTCATCGAGAAAAATCGAGCCGCCGTCCGCCACTTCGAACAGGCCGCGCTTGGTGGCGATCGCGCCGGTGAAGGCGCCTTTGAGATGTCCGAACAGCGATGACTCGAGAAGCTCCGGCGGCAGCGATCCGGAGTTGACGGTCACGAAGGCGTTGCGCGCGCGCGGGCTGGCGTGGTGAATCGCTTTCGCCACCAGCTCCTTGCCGGTGCCGGATTCGCCGATCACCAGAATGTTCGAGCGCGACGGCGCGGCGAGGCGGATGAGGTCGAACGTCTTCCGCATCGTCTCGCTCTTGCCGATGATGTTCGAGTACGAGAACTTGTCGGAGAGCTCCGATTTCAGGCGCTCGTTCTCGTGCGTGAGGCGGCGCTGCTCGAGCGCCTTGTTCACCGTGAGGATGACTTCCTCGTTCTTGAACGGCTTCGGGATGTAGTGGAAGGCGCCGTACTTCATCGCCTCGATGGCGCCGTCGATCGAAGAGAACGCGGTGATGACGATGACCGGCAGCGATGGGTTGGAGATGCGTAGCGCGCGCAGCGTGTCGATGCCGCTGATGCCCGGCAGCATGACGTCGAGGATGACCAGGTCGACGTCTTCGGTCTCGAGGACGTGCAGCGCTTCCTCGCCGCTCGCGGCCGTGAGGATCTCGAATCCTTCGCGGCGGAGCATGACGTCGAGGACGTCTCTCAGTACTTCTTCGTCGTCAACAATGAGGATGCGCATGCGTTCACTGAATACTGCCTGTCACTTTGTCGACCCTGGGCAACATCATCGTGAACTCGGAGCCTTCTCCGGGAGTGCTGGCGACGCTGATCTCGCCGTCCGCCGCGTGAATCAGCCGGCGGCTGATGGCGAGGCCGAGGCCTGTGCCGCCCTGGCCGCGTTTGGTGGTGACGAGCGGATCGAAGATCCTGCCGATCATGTCGGCCGGAATGCCCTTTCCGTCGTCGCGCACGCGGATGACCACGCGCTCGTTTTCTTCTGAGACCCTGATCCAGATGTTGCCGCCCACGGCTACCGCATCGCGGGCGTTCAGCAGGATGTTCGTCAGAACCTGCTGCAGATCCTGAAAGTTCCCGCGGACGCGCAGCGGGAGGGTCTCGCAGTGCACGTGAATGCCCTTCGGAAGGAGCAGTTCTTCGTGCAGCAAAACGGTGTTGCGGACGAGGTCGTCGACCTTCACGATCTCGCGCGAGCGCGGCCGATTCGCGATGAGATCGAGCAGGTTGTTGACGAGGTTGGAGGCGCGGAACGTCTGCTGCTCCATCTTCTTCAGCAGGCGGTATTTCGGGTCGTCCTCGGAGGTTTCGGCGAGGAGCAGTTGCGCGTACGAGGAGATGCCGGTGAGCGGTGTGTTGACCTCGTGCGCGACACCGGCCGCGAGGAGGCCGAGGGAGGCGAGGCGCTCTTTATCCTGCAGCTCGCGCTCGAGACGGACGCGGTCGGTGATGTCGCCGATGACGAGCACGTGCGCGCCGTCGGCAACGTCTCCGGCCGACAGCGGACTCGCCGTGACGGTCACTTCCTTCTCCACGCCTGCTTTGTTGATGAAGCGCGTGGAGAGCGTCCGGTCGTGCGACTGGCGCAGCTCGTCGTACGGCGGGAAGAGGTCGTCGATCGATTCGTGTGTGTGATCGGCGCCGACGAGATCCCAGAACGCGTGGTTCGCGGTCAGCACCACACCGTCGCCCGAAACGACCGCAATGGCCGAGGGGGACGACTCGATGATGTTCTCGTTGTACTCCTTGAGCGCGCGGATCTCGTCGAGCTGCCGGCGGAGCTTGCCGTACAGCCGTGAGTTCTCGATCGCGAGCGCAACCGGCGCGGTGAGCGTGCCGATGAGATGCAGATCGTCGCGCGAGAGCGGCTCGTCGCCGCGGCGCGTGCCGAGGAGCAGCAGACCCTGGAGCTCGCCGCGGTTGCGCAGCGGAAAGACGTAGCGATAGCCGGCGCCGAGCAGTTTCCACGGCACCTCGCTCTCATCGGGAAGACGCGGCACGCTGAGCACGACCGGGCCGTCTTTCGGGATCTTGCCGAAGTCGTCGATCGCGGCGCGGCGCGGGACGTTTCCTTCCGGCTCGTAGATGAGCAGCGTCGCACCATCGCGCATGAAGAGATTCATCCGCTCGATGTGCAGCGTGGCGCGGAGCCGCTCGCGCATCATCGCGATCAGCTCGTGCACGTCGTGAAAGGTCGCGAGCTCCTGCGCGAAGTCGGTCATCGTGCGGCGATGCCGGTAGCTTTCGCGGTAGAGGATCATCTCGATCATCGACTCGATGCGCCCTTTGACCGGAATCAGCACGCCGGCGATCAGGAGCCCCGAGGTGAACGCCAGGAAGTTGCGCTCCATCGCCGAACGCTCGTCGATGAGCCGCGAGAGCACGACGTTGATCGTCGAGAAGGCGATCATGCCGAAGACGAACGTCACCGAGTACGCCAGCACTTCTTTGATGACGACTTCGACGT
Organism: Thermoanaerobaculia bacterium; assembly: GCA_036388835.1. Taxonomy (GTDB): domain Bacteria; phylum Acidobacteriota; class Thermoanaerobaculia; order Gp7-AA8; family Gp7-AA8; genus QHVT01. The sequence goes on from DASVRB010000318.1 coordinate 5,920, forward strand.
CCCACAGCTTGTACTTGAGGATGGAGACCGCGAACGCGAGCGGGATGAACGCGAGCGGCAGGATCGACAGCGTGACCCACACCGGCTCGAGGGTGCGGTTCAGCAGGTACGGAATGATGTAGATCGCGAGAAACGGGATGAAGCCGAGGGTGAGGCCGAGGTAGATCCACTTGATCTGCTTCTTCCCGACCGCGGCAGCCTGCTGGTACGTGAACGCCAGCGCCGCCAGCGCGAGCGTGAAGTAGAGGCCGAAATCGGCCATCTCCCACCAGTTGATGATCTGGAACGAGCGCCGCGCTCCCGCGATCGCAACGGCGTTGTTGAGCACGAGCAGGTTGATGCTCCACAACGCGAGCAGCACCGGCGGCACGTACATCCAGACGATCCACTTGCGATCGCGGATGATCGGCCTCGGAAAGAGGAGAAAGAAGTTGAGCGCGAGCGGCGGCAGGAAAATCCGCGCGAGCTCCTCCGTCATCTGCAGGACCTTGTAGCTCCAGTCGATATCGCCGGCCGG
>DASVRB010000319.1:0-7140 GCA_036388835.1 Thermoanaerobaculia bacterium
AAATTGCAGCGACGGGCGATTTCAACGGCGACAATCAGTCCGACATCGTCTGGCAGAACAGCCAGACCGGCGCGCGCGCGATCTGGTTGATGAACGGAACGACGTGGGTCGGGGAGCATTTCCTGCCGACGATTCCGCCGGAGTGGAAAATCGCCGGCACAGGCGACTTCAATGCCGACGGCCATACCGACATCGTCTGGCAGAACACTGTGGGTGGCGAAAGAGCGGTCTCGCTGATGAATGGCACGACGTGGGTGACGGAACACTTTTTGCCCACTGTGCCGGCAGAGTGGCGGATCGCCGGTACTGGAGATTTCAATCGCGATGGCCAGTCCGATTTGATCTGGCAAAATCTCACCGATGGCCGCCGCGCAATCTGGCTGATGAACGGAACCACGTGGGCCGCGGAGCGCTTTTTGCCCACTGTGCCACTGGAGTGGCAGATCGCCGGCACTGCAGATTTCAATGGCGACGGCGACAGCGATCTGATCTGGCAGAACAACAGCACTGGTCAGCGTGCGATCTGGATGATGAACCAGACGACGTGGGTTGGGGAACGCTTTCTCCCGGTCGTGCCGACTGTATGGGACATGCGCAATCGTTAACTGAGGTGAATATCTGCGCGACCCGGCGCTTCGCCCAGCGCGTGTGGTGACGCTGCTGAAATCGGGCGCCGGCGCTGACTGAGCACCGGCGCGCCCGAGTTTCAGCAAAGAGTCCAACGAATCAGAAGGCCTCGAAGTTCTCGCGTATGCAGCACCGCCTGCGCGTGGTTACCGCAGCGTCATGCCTACACGAACTTCGAGCTGAATAATGGGTGCGTTGAACCTTCGTCGTCCAGAATCTCTTCACCGGAAGCTCAGCGAAGTCGCGCAACGCGAAGGTATCTCCACGAAATCAACGCATCGATTCTGCAGTGCTGAAAAGATGTTTGCGCCGATGATGTTTAACCACATCCGACGGATCGGCTTGGTCTCCAATAAGAAGCGCGCTGCGAAAAAGACTGGCTGACTACACATTGCAGCTCATCGAGCCGTCTTTGGCGTCGGTTGCGTACGCCACAAAAGCTCCTGAACCGTGTCTGAGCGACAGACGCGTGCCGTCAAGCGGTTTGAAGGAGCGGCGGATGGAGGTTTGCGCATGGGATGGAGCTGTCGCTGTGGCGAGGTCCACGAGGACGTGGTGGCAAAGTGCTGGAGCTGCGGTGCGTCCTCCGCGGCGCTTCTTGCGTCCGCGACGAGCCGGACGGTTTTCGGTAGCGCCGGGTCGGCAGCGACGACGGCGAGTCAGGCCGGAGAGTCGACTCTGGCGGGCGAGCGCACGCTCGCTCCCTTTCGCGACGGTACCATCACACTGACGACTCATCGGGTGCGGCTTGAATACGCGTCATTCGGCCGGTCCATCCTCAAGAGCATCATGCTCGAGCACGTAACGGCATGCGCAGTTGCGCAGGTCAGCTATCCTGCACTTCTTCTTCTGGCAGCCGTATTTGTGCTCGTGAGCTTCGCGTTCGGCTTGGCCGACAGCAGTGGCTGGGTTGTCTCGCTCGTGATTTCGCTTGTGCTCGTAGCCGTATATTTCTCGAGCAGGCGCGAGGTCATTTCCATCGGTTCTGCCTCCACCGAGATCCGCATGGACGTGGCGGGACACTCACAGGGGGCGGCGCGGGGATTCATTGAGGCGCTGGAAGCTGCAAAAGACGCCCGATATCGGAGTGTCGGCGTGCACGTGTGACGTCGGCAGCGCCCCGCCTCACGCCGCCCCTCCACTAACCGCGCCCTTTTCCCGCGTATCTCCACCCATGCAACTCCGCGAGTCGATGCACGCGCCGGCGCGCCGGCAGGGCGCATGTTCATGAGTACTCATCCATCTCCTTCATCGTTGGCGGGGTGCTGGAGGAGAAGGTGGGGAGCACGGTTTGGGCGGGTGGTCTCGGAAATGTGATCGTGAAGCCGCGCCGTGTGGAGCATGAGGATGTGTATGCGCCTGCCGGTACGCGCATGCTCATGGTCATCGTCGGCGACGAGACGGCGGGGCCGTATCGCTGGTTTTTCGGGGGGCCTCAGGCGGCGCTGTTCGTGCGGGCGTTCGGGAACTGGCGGGCGGGCGAGGCGATCGGCGTGATCTGCACAGACCTTGTCGCGTCGGCGCACTCGGGGTTGAAGGCGGGTCACTCGGCACGCCTGCGCGGCGTGGCCGAACGGATTGCCACCACTGACGCGACGGTGAGCAATCTCGCCCGCGAGCTCGGCATGCATCCGGTCGCGCTGGCGCGTGCATTTCGTCGCGAGCAAGTGGGTGCGCAAGGCAGCCGCGGACGCAGCCGACAGCAAGCGCACGCTCCAGAGTTATGCAGGGAAGTACGTGAACGAAGTGCGCGGCACGATCGTGGTCAGTGTGGTGAATGGCGAACTGCACGCGACGATCGGCGATCGGTCGACGAAATCGACTAGTGTGCGTGGCGACACGTTCTGTACGCGCTGGTTTCGCAATGACGGACCGGAGAAAGTCGTCTTCCCGGATGCCACGCTCACCTGGGATGGGCGCACCTTTCGGCGGCGGTGAAACGTTTCGCATGTGCGCTTTGCAACTGCGCGGGAACGGGCGACGCACGAAATGCGCGCCGCTCCCTTGTGAGGAGCGGCGCACTTGATGACGTCAATCAGTATTTGACGCTGCAGCCGTACGGCTGGCTCGTCGGTACGCTCACCGGCTTGCCGGCCATCGCTTCCTGGAGCGCCATGTCGACGTGCGGCCGTGCGCCCTGGAGGTCGGATGCGCGCGCGCTCGGCTTGTCGTCGATTCCGCCCATGTACACAACCGCTCCCTGCGGATTGATGACGAACATGTGCGGAGTGGTGCGGGCGTCATACATACGGCCGACCGTGCCCGCCTCATCGATCAGGACGGCGTACGGCGCCGCGCCCTTTTCTTTCGTCAGCTCGTTTGCCTTGGCAGGCGGATAGTGGCCCTGATTGCCGGGCGCAGAGGAAACGATCGAGAGCCAGACGACCCCTTTATCGGCGTATTTCTTCTGCAGCGCCTGCATGACGTTGTTGTCGTAATGCTTCCGGACATACGGGCACCCATGGTTCAGCCATTCGAGCACGACCCACTTGCCGCGATACTGGCTCAGCGAGTGCGTCTTTCCGTTGGTGTCGACGGCCCTGAATTCCGGCGCCGCTTTTCCAACGGCGGGGGCATTGGCGCCCGCGGGCCGCTCGGCGGCGTCAGCGCCGCATCCAATGGCGACGAGCAGCGAGAGCGTGAGCAACGATGTGACGATCAGCTTTCGATTCATTCTTCCTCCTGATTTTTCCGCCGAAAGCGGCGTGTTCACTTCAATTTTGAAAATGCATCTAAAAGAATTCCGGGACTCAAAATCTCCGGCAGCAGGCGGGGCTGCGCGGCAGGAGCGGGTTCGTACAGGACATAGAGAGGAACGCCGGAGCGGCCGAAGCCGGCCAGTGCGCGGGTGATCGCCGGATCTTTGCTCGTCCAGTCGGCTTTCAGCATGGCGATGTTTCGCGCTTTGACGAGTTTTTGCACCTCGTTCGAGCTGAATGCGATGCGCTCGTTGACCTTACACGTCAGGCACCACGCCGCCGTGAAGTCGATGAAGACGGGACGTCCCGCGGCCCTGTGCTCCGCCACTTTCTCTTCGGAATAGATTTCCCACGCAATTCCCTCGGCAGATTGCGCCGATGGGGCCGCGGATGCGGTCGGAGCGCTCGTCGCGGCGAGAACGAGTCCCGCAACTATGAATCCCGCGCCGGCCGTCCGTGCGATCCACTTCGTTCGCTCTGCGGCCGACAACGTCACCCACTGCCCCCAGATCCAGAGCCCGAGCGCGAGCAGGGTCAATCCAAGGAGCAGCCGGAGCACGCCGTCAATTCCGGTCTGATGGCCGAACACCCAGGCCAGCCAGGCGACGGTGGCGAAGAGCGGGAACGCCGTCAAATGGCGGAAGCGGACCATCCACGCGCCCGGTCGCGGCAGGAAGCGGAGCAGTGCCGGCCAGGCGGAAAGCGCGACGTACGGAGCGGCCATACCTGCACCGAGAGCGGTGAAGATCAGCATCGACGTGGCCGCGCTCTGCGTCATCGCAAACCCAAGCGCGGCTCCCATGAACGGCGCGGTGCACGGAGTGGCGACGATCGTCGCAAGTACGCCGTTCAGGAAGCTCGAGCGATAACCGCTGCTGTTGCTGCCTGCGCCGCCGAGGCGCGTCAGTGACGTCCCGATCTCGACGACGCCGACCAGACTCAAGCCGAGACCGAAAAGAAGGAAGGCCATGGCCGCGACGAAACCGGGCGATTGCAGTTGAAAGCCCCAACCGATTTCTTCGCCCGCTGCGCGCAGTCCGAGCAGTAGCGCGGCGAGAGCCCAGCAGGAAACCAGCACACCAGCCGCAAACGTGAGGCCGTGCGCGCGAACGCGGCGCGGATCATCGCCGGCCGACTGCACGAACGCGAGGACCTTCAGTGAGACGACCGGAAAGACGCACGGCATGAGATTGAGAATCACGCCGCCGGCGAACGCGAGAGCGAGCGCGACGAGCAGCGTCGGCGGCACCGTGGCCGATTCCGTTGCCGCGACTGCTGGAGCGGCCGCCGCAGCACCTGTGGAGGCGGAGAACGGAACATCGAATTCGAACGCGGCCGGTCCGCCTCCCGGTCCGCCATTGGGGGCAAGCAGAACCCCATTGATTCTCTTGGGCGAGCCTGTCAGGTGCGGGGAGCGTACGAGCCGCATCGTAATGACGCGGGCATCGACGGTCGTCGTCTGCGGTGCGCTGTATTCGATCACCGGACCGCTGGCGGCGAAGAACTGCACGTTGCGGTCGAGGGTGACGCCCTGCGGCGGCTCGATGCGGAGAACGAATTGCCCGGCCTGTTCCGTCGCGGCGATTTTCCAGTCGTTCGCGGCGACCGGAAGCTTCGCTCTCGCGCTTGCGAATGCAGATGCGGCGGGGCCGTTCGGAGCGACCGGGCGTTCGCCGATCGGGACGTCGAGCGCGAGCTTTACTTCTTCCGGGATGCAGATTTTTTCGCAGACCATCCAGTAGACGTCCGCGGTCACGCGCGCGGTCGTCCCCGGTTTCGCATCACTTGCTGCTTTGAAGGGGACGAGCAGCGTCACCTCGCCCTCGTAGCCGTACGTGGTGAGCGGATCGAGGCTGATTTTCTCCGGATACGGCCACTGTCGCCGGCGGTGAATCCGGCCGGCAGGGTCCACGTGATGTCGGTCGGCTCTCCCGAGTCGCCCGGATGTTTCCAGTACGTGTGCCAGGCCTCTTTCATCTGCAGCCGCAGCGCGACGTCGAATGATTCGCCCGGTGCAACCGACGGCTTCTCGAGCAGCAGCTCCGCTTTGACGTGTGGCGTCGCAACGACTTCGCCATGAACCGCGGACGCAACGAATGACGCCGCGAGGAAAACCGCGGCCATTGCGAGCGCCCTCAGGTCTCGCGGCGTGGGGCGGATCTGCAGATCGGGGAGGCAGCCAGGCATCTTCACGGAGAGATGGTTATACGGGAGAACGCCGGTCGAAGTTGTCGCAGACAGGGAGTGCGTCTGTCTCGTAACGGTGAACGTTGGGTCACGCAAAGTTCGCAGAGGTCGTGCTTTTGTCCGCCGCTGGACAAACGTCCGGTCGAGGCCGCCATTGCTTGTCGCTGAAAAGGTTGTTGTAACGAATCGCGACAACACGTCACTACCTCGGCGGAGGAAATGACCGATGTTGAAGCGATTGACCCTATTTCTGATTGTGGCGGCCTCGATGAGCGCCGCTGCGCAACCGGCGGCGAAACTGCCGGAAAACCCGATCGTCACGTCCAAACCAAGTGACGTGTTGGCGGGCGACGCCGGCACGCGCGACGTTGCGCGGGCGGGGCGGCCCGCCGTGCCGAGCGATTTTCCCCAAGGAGCGGTCGGCGATCTGCTGCGCGCGCATGTTCGCGCCATGACCGCGACGGGTGTCGATCCGAAGCGGAATTATCGCGACGCGGAGGAGGCGTATCAGGCCTCGCTCGCCGCGTTGCGCGCCCGGGCTGCAGAAGTGGCGCCTGTGCTGGCGCGCTCTTATGCAACTGCGCATGAAAGCGAGTATTTCGCCCGCTGGGCCATGGTCGAAACGCTGCGCGAGCTGCGGACCGAGCGTGCCGCGGAGACGCTCGTGTCGATTGCACGGTCGCCCGTTCCGCCGGAGCGGATGAAACGCGACGTCGAGAGCTGGACGGTGCCGGAAGAGGTGCGTATCCGCGTTACCGCGATCGAGGCGCTCGCGCCGCTGGCCAAGCCGAATTCCGCGGTCGAGCGTGCACTGCTCGAGCTCAGCGCGTCGGGTAAATACATCGGCATTCAGCGCGCCGCGATTCGCAGTTATCTCGCCGCCGGACGCACGCCTGACGAGCAGAAGCAGCGCGCCGTGCGACTGCGGTCGGTCGTCCCGAAGGACCGGCACAATCTGATTACGCTCGCCACGACCAACGTGCGCAGCGTTCCGCATCCGAGCGACATGCCGGAGCGCTTCGATCTCGGCCGCAAACAACCGCAGCGCACGCCGCCGCCGGCCGTACGCACACCGAAACAGTGAGGATGACTGTCTTGAAGAAACTACTTCTTCTGCTCTCTGCCGCAACAATGATGACGCTCGTAATGAGCGTCGAGCTCCGCGCCGACACCTGCACATACCAGCCGGGCAATAACACCACCAGCGGTGATGCGAGCTACATCGCCAACGTCTGCGCTCAGGTTTACATCGATCAGTTCTGGAGCCATTTCGATTTCGATAAAGGCGACTGGGACGACGGCTTCGGCTACGACGACGCCTGCAACATCAATCAGCCGCTCGCGCGCACGTTCAATGCGCTCTATCTCCTGGCCTACTCGGCCGAGGATTTTGCAAAGAACACAGGCGACTTCAGTGGCAATGCGTTGCGGTGGGGCTATCCGTATTCCGCGACGAAGATCGACGAACTGGATGGACGTTGCGGCTCCGGCGATGCGAATTCAGGCGCCCGCGCCACGACGTATACCGGCCTACAGGACAATCGCACGGTGTTGAAGTGGCCGTTCTTTTACGGCGAGGTCGTGGTGCAGCGCGCCGGAACGGTGCTGCACGAAGCGCGACACGCCG
>DASVRB010000320.1:0-6516 GCA_036388835.1 Thermoanaerobaculia bacterium
GAGCACACCGAGATCGCGGTCTCCGGCCGCGACGTGGCGGCGCGTTTCGACGACCTCGTCACGGCGATCGATCAGCCGAGCCTCGACGGCACCAACACCTTCATCGTTTCGCAGGCCGCGGCGCAGTCGCTGAAGGTCGCGCTGTCCGGCTTGGGCGGCGACGAGCTGCTCGCCGGATATCCGCATTTCCGGCGCATGCAGCGCGCGGCAAAGTGGGACGCGGCGCTCGGCTCGCGCCGCGGTTCGCTGCGCAGAAAAACATTGCGCCGCGTGCCTGGACGTTTTCTGCGCGAGCGCGACTTTCTGGCGGCGACACCGGCGCAGCGTTACGGCACGCTGCGCAATTTCAGCAACGACGCGGATAAAGCGGCGCTGTTGCAGCCGGCGCTCGCCGCGCGCATCACGCGGAGGACTCCGATTGCCGATCTGTACGAGCCGCTGCTGCACGTCGACCGCGATTCGATCGCGCAGACGTCGTACGTGGAAGTGAACCGCTACCTCGTCGACACGCTGCTGCGCGATGCGGACGCGATGTCGATGCACTGGTCGCTCGAAGTGCGGCCGGTACTGCTCGATCACGTGCTCGCCGAATTCGCATTCGCGCTGCCGTCGTCGCTGAAACTGAGCGACTCGACGAACAAGCCGCTGCTGAATAAGCCGCTACTCGTCGAGGCCGTGCGCGATCTGCTGCCGCCGGAGCTGCTCAACCGCGAGAAGCTCGGCTTCGAGTTGCCGTTGCGCGCGTGGCTGGCGGGACCGCTGCGCGATCGCGCGCGCGACGCGCTGTCATCGCTCGAAGCGCGCTCCATCTTCGCTGACGACTACCTCCGCACGACCCTCGACGACATCGAGAGCGGCAGGCAGCCCGCATTGCGGACGTGGGCGTATGTGATGCTGATCGAATGGATGCGTCGCTGGCAGGTGCAGGTATGAGCGCGGGCTCGCGTCCGCTGCGCATCCTGCAGGTCTCGACGAGCGACGTCGCCGGCGGGGCCGAGCGCTCCGCGAGCAATCTGGCCGCGGCGTTCCGCGCCATGGGCCACGAATCGTGGCTCGCCGTCGGCAACGTCAAATACGACCAGCCGACCACGTTTGCAATCGCGAACGACGATCGCCGCAACGCGCTCGTCCGCTCCATCGATCGACTGCGCAACCGGTTCGAGCGGCGCGGTGCGCCGATCCGCGGCGTCGGCCGAGTGCTCGGCGTGGCGCGCGCGGTCGCGGAGCCGCTGCGCACGCTCAGCATTGCGCGCGGAGAAGAAGACTTCGAATACCCCGCCACCGAGGGACTGCTCGAACTGCCGCCGTCGCGGCCCGACATCCTGCACCTGCACAACCTCCACGGAAACTACTTCGATTTGCGCGCGCTGCCGCGACTCAGCAGCCGCGTGGCCACCGTGCTGAACGTCCGCGACGCGTGGCTGATGAGCGGGCATTGCGCGTTCGGCCTCGATTGCGAGCGCTGGAAAACCGGCTGCGGCGATTGTCCCGACCTCACGCTCTTCCCCGCCGTCGCGCGCGACGCGACCGCGTTCAATTGGGCGCGCAAACAATCGATCCTCGCCGGCAGCCGGCTCAACGTGACGACGCCGTCGCAATGGATGATGGACCGCGTGCTCGAGTCGATCATCGCGCCGGGCGCGGTGCGCACGCGCGTGATCCCGAACGGCGTCGACACCGCCACGTTTTTCCCCGGCGACCGCGCCGCCGCGCGAGCGGCCGTCGGTGCGAGCGCGGACGAGAAGATCCTGCTCGTCGCTGCAAACGGTCTGCGTTCGAACGTCTGGAAAGACTACGTGACGTTGCGCAAAGCGCTCGAGCTGCTCGGCGCAACCGTGTGGCCGGCGCCGATCCGTGTGATCGCGGTTGGCGAAGAGGCGCCATCGGAAACCATCGGCAACATCACCCTGACCTTCGTGCCGTTCCAGCGCGACAGCGCACAACTGGCCGACTACTACCGCGCCGCCGACGTCTATCTGCACGCCGCACGCGTCGAATCCTTCGGAAACGTCTTGCTCGAAGCGCGTGCGTGCGGCACGCCGATCGTGGCGACGGCGGTCGGCGGAATCCCGGAACAGGTCCGCGCCCTCGACTGCGAATGGCTGCCGCGAGGTCTTCGCGGACACGACCTCGGCAACGCGAGCGGCGTGCTCGTGCCGCAGCGCGATCCGGCTGCGTTCGCCGGCGCGGTGGCGATGCTGCTGCGCGACGACAACGCGCGCAATGCGATCGCCGCGAACGGCATTCGGCACGTCCACAACGAGCTCTCGCTCGAACTGCAGGCTGCGCGTTTCGTCGAGTGGTACCGTGAAATCCTCGCCGCGCGCGACTCATCCGCCACACATGCCGAATAGCGCATTTCCGTCCCTCTTCGACGCGCTGCCCGCGCCCCCCGTGAATCAGCGAGGCTGGCCGTGGGAACGGCCGCCGCAACAGGAGCTCGACGCGCGCCGCGATCCTCGCGAGTGGCCGAAGATTTCGGTCGTCAGTCCGTCGTACAACCAGGGTGCCTTCGTCGAGGCAACGTTGCGCAGCGTCCTGCTGCAGGACTATCCGAACCTCGAATACATCGTGCTCGACGGCGGCAGCACGGACGATTCCGCGGCGGTCATCGAACGTTACGCGCCGTGGCTGACGTACTGGCACAGCCGCAAGGATGCGGGTCAGGCCGATGCGCTGGCCACCGGGTTCGCGATGAGCACGGGCGACATCCAGTGCTGGCTGAATTCGGACGACATCCTCCTGCCGGGCGCGCTGCTCACTGTGGCGCGACTGTTCGCATCGCATCGCAAGGCCGACGTCGTCTACGGCAACCGCTTCGTGATCGACGCGGCCGGCGACGTGACCGGCCGTCACGTGTGGCCGGCGCATCTCACCGCCTCGCACTGGGCGCAGGGGCAGCCGATGGCGCAGGAGTGCACGTTCTGGCGGCGGAGCATTTACGAGCGCGTCGGCGGGATCGATCCGGCCAAGTTCTTCATCATGGATTACGACCTCTTCTTCCGGATGTGGCGCGCAGGGAAGTTCCTGAAGACGCCGCAATTCCTCGGCTGCCTCCGCACGCACGAGGAAACGAAGGGGTCGCGGCACGTCGACATCTGGCAGCGCGAGCTCGCCGAGGCGCGGAAGCGTTATGGATTGCGCGAGCCGGGATACATCGGCGCGCGCGTGATGAATCGGCTCGATGCGCTGCAACTGCGTGCGGAAGAGTGGCGCGCCGCGTCGACGACCATCGATCCGCGCCACTACGGACTTTCCTCCACCCGCTCGCGCGCTTGACAGCGCGCCCTTTGCGCGCATCCTTGGCCGCGTGCACGAGCTGGTGACGATCGTCATTCCGGTTTACAACCGGCCGCAGTTGCTGCGGCGGGCGGTGGCCAGCGCGCTCGCGCAGACGTACCGGCCGATCGAGGTCGTGATCGTCGACGACGGCTCGACCGACGACACACCAGCGGCCATCGCCGCACTCTCCGCGGCGCATCACGAAGTGCGCGGCGTGCGACAGGACAACAGCGGTCCCGGCGCCGCACGCGAGACCGGACGCCTCGCCGCACGCGGCGCGTTCCTGCAGTTCCTCGACAGCGACGACCTGCTGTTGCCGAGCAAGCTCGAACTGCAGATGCGCGCGTTCGAAAACACTCCCGAGGCCGGCGTCGCGTACGGCCGCACGCGCTACCGCGACGCATCCGGACGCGAGATTGCGTGCACGTGGAAGCCGCTCCTCGATGGTGAGCGGACGATCTTTCCGACCTTTCTCCGCGCACGTGCGTGGGAAACGGTCACTCCGCTCTACCGCGCTTCCGTCTGCGCGGCCGCCGGTCCCTGGACGCGGCTGCGGCTGGAGGAAGACTGGGAGTACGACTGCCGCATCGCTGCGCTCGGAACGACGCTCGCCTTCGTCCCCGAGATGGTCGCCGAACATTCCGACGAAGCGCCTGACCGCCTCTCTCGCGGTCACGCACTCGACGCGACGCGGCTGCGCGATCGGGCACGTGCGCACGCGCTCATCCTCGAGCACGCGCGCCGCGCCGGCATCACGAACCAACAGCCGGAGATGCAGCACTTCGCGCGCGAGCTCTTTCTGCTCGCACGGCAATGCGGCGCGGCCGGACTGCCGGACCAATCGCGGATGCTGTTCGCCCTCGCCCGCAACGCCTCGCAACAGCCGGAAACGGTGCAATTCCGCGCCTACTCGGCACTCGCGCGCATCCTCGGCTGGACGCTCACCGGCCGCATGGCCTGCCTTTCGGATCGCCTGCGATGGTGAAGCTCTCGGTGGTGATGTCGATCTACAACGGCGCCTCGACGCTCGTGGCAACGATGGACAGCATCCTCGGGCAGACGATGTCCGAATTCGAACTGATCGCGATCGACGACGGCTCCACCGACGAAACGCGTGCGATCCTCGAGCGATACGCCGCGCGCGACACGCGCATCCGCGTGATCGCGCAGGAAAACAGCGGACTCACTCGGGCGCTCATCCGCGGTTGTGCCGCCGCGACCGCGGCGCTCATCGCGCGGCACGATTGTGGCGATCGCTCGGAGCCCGAACGTTTCGCGATGCAGTGCGCTCTCTTCGACGATCCGGAGGTCGTTCTCGCTTCCTGCTCCACCCGGTACATCGCTCCTGGCGGCGAGTTGATGTACGTCAGCGAGGCGAACGACGCGGGCGTGCGGAAGTCCCTCCTGCACGACGACATGCGCACGCTGCGCGGCCTCACCCATCACGGCTCCGCCATGTTCCGCCGCGATGCGTACCAGCGCGCCGGCGGCTATCGCGCGGAGTTCCGCGTGGCCCAGGATCTCGATCTTTGGATCCGGCTCGCGAAACTCGGCCGCATCGCCGTCTTACCCGAGACGTTGTACGAAGCGCGCATTGAAGTCGGCGCGATCAGCGCGGAACGGCGCGACGAACAAGTCGCGACCGCGGAGATCGCGCTGCGGTTGCGCGACGAGCCGCTCGACGACGCGCAGCGCGCAACTCTCCTGCAAAGTGCCGCATCCGTCGCTCGGCGCCGGAAGCAGAGCCGCCGACGCACCGAAGCATTGACGCTCTACTTCATCGCCAGTTGCCTGCGGCGGGCGCGGAATCCCGCATGGTTCAGCTATGCGCGCCGCGTCGTGCGTCGCGATCCGTTGCTGCTGCGCGGGTGGGTGCTGCTGCTGAGGCGCCCGCGATGAAACTGCCGCAACTCTTCGAACGACTGCGCGAAGTGACGGCCCTCATCGCACGGCGCATTCGGGCGCGCGTGCTGCGCCTGCGCGGTGCTTCGATCGGCGCGAAGTCATCGATCGATTCGCACGTGCGGGTGCGACGCCCATGGTGTCTGACCCTCGGCACGCGAGCCGAGGTCGAGCACGATGTCTTCTTCAAACTCGTGTCCGATGACGCGCGCCTGAACGTCGGCGACTACACGTTCATCGGCAACGGCACGCAATTCGACGTGCTCGAGACGGTCACGGTCGGCGCGCACACGCTGATCGCGCCGAACGTCTTCATCACCGATCACGCGCACAACGCCGCGGACGGTTTGCGCCTCGACGAACAGGGCAGCAGCAGCGCGCCGGTGGTCATCGGCGACGACGTCTGGATCGGCACGCGCGCGGTCATCTTGAGGGGCGTCACGATCGGCAACGGCGCCGTCGTTGGCGCGGGCGCCGTCGTCACGAAAGACGTGCCGCCGCGAGCGATCGTGGCCGGAGTGCCGGCGCGCGAGATCGGAGCGCGGCGATGAAGAAGCGCGTGGCCGTGATCGCATCGCACGTCATCCAGTATCAGGATCCTTTCTTTCGTCTGCTTGCCGCAGAGCCCGAGCTGGACGTGGAAGTGCTGTTCTGCTCGCGCGACGGCGCCGAGACGTACCGCGACGTCGAGATGCAGACCACGTTGCAGTGGGATCTCCCGATGCTGACCGGCTACGAACATCGCTTCCTCCGCAACTTCGGATTCGGCGAGGGCTACACGCGCCTCATCAATCCCGGCATCGTGCCGGCGATCCTCTTCGGACGGTATGACGCCGTGATCTTCTTTCTCGGATGGGGCACCATCACGTCCTTGATGGGCATGGCCGCCTGCCGGATGAGTGGCACACCGGTGTTCATGTTCGGCGACAGCAGTTTCCCGCCGCCGCGGCGCGCGTTGCGCGACGCCTTTCTGCGCGGCCTCATCGGATCGGTCGATGCTTTTCTCGTCAGCGGCGCGCTCAATGCGAAGTACTACCGGCATTACGGCGCCGACGAGCGCCGCTTCTTTCTCGTGCCGTGGGCCATCGACAACGAACGGTTCGAGCGCGGCAGCCACTTCAAAAAAGGAGAGCGCGAGGCGATGCGCGCCCGTTTCGGCGTGCGCGACGACCAGTTGCTGATCGTCTTCTCCGCGAAGCTCCTGCCGCGCAAAGATCCGATGAGCCTGCTCCGCGCCGTCGACCTCATGCGACATCGCGACCGCGCGGCCGTGCTCTTCCTCGGACATGGCGAGCTGCGCGAACCGCTCGAACAGTTCGTGCGCGAGCGCAA
>DASVRB010000321.1:0-1560 GCA_036388835.1 Thermoanaerobaculia bacterium
GCGCGTCTTCGCGCGCGGTTGCTGGTTACTGGTTGTTGGTTTGAGGTCAGGCGTCGGGTGCGGACGAGCAACGCCGCACAAGCAACCAGTAGCCAGTAACTATCGCGCGCGTCTTCGCGCGCGGTTGCTGGTTCGAGGTCAGGCGTCGGGTGCAGGCGAGCAACGCCTGACAAGCAACCAGCAACCAGTAACCAGCAACATCTCTACGAACTAGCAGCGCTCTTGCACAAGCTCGCACGCTTGCTGCTCGCCCTCGCGTTTGCCGTGGCTGTTGCCGCGATCATTTCTTTCATCCTCTGGTCGCGGACGCGGCGCGAGCATGTGCGGTTCGAGATGCCGCGGCCGCTGGGGCGTGAGGAGTTGATGCGCTCGGTGGCGGCGCTGACGTATGGACGGGTGATCGAAGGGAACGCCGTCTCGATCGTTCAGAACGCCGGCTTTTTCGACCAGTTCCTCGATGATGCGGCGCGGGCGACACATCACGTGCATCTCGAGACGTTCCTATGGATGAACGGCGAGGTGTCGGATCGTGTGGTCGACGCGCTCGGCGTCTGCGCCAAACGCGGCATCGAAGTGCGCGTCCTCGTCGATCAGCGCGGCGGCAAAACGACGTCATCGGAGACGTGGCGTGCGCTGCGCGATGCAGGCGTCGACTTTCGCGTCTATCACCGCGCCCGGCCGCGCGAGCTCGGCTGGTACAACAACCGCGACCATCGCAAGATCGTGGTGATCGACGGCCGCATCGGCTACACGTTCGGCCACGGCATCGCCGACATGTGGGGCGCGCGCGGCGGCTGGCGCGACACGGCGGCGCGTTTCGAAGGTCCGATTGTGAGCGAGCTGCAGATGGCGTTCATGGAAAACTGGCTGAAGGTCAAAGGCAACGCGCTCCTCGGCGACGCGTACTTTCCGCGGCTCGATCCCGCGGGCTCGATCCCGATGCATGTCGCGTGGACCTCGCAGCCGGAAACGCCGACCGCCGTGCAGCGGCTCTACTACCTCGCCATCGCTTCCGCGCAGCGCGAGCTCATCCTGCAGAACCCGTACTTCATCCCCGACCGCCACGCCGTGCAGTTGTACGCCGATGCCTGCGCGCGCGGCGTCGACGTGCGCCTCATGCTGCCGACGTCGCGCACCAGCGACTTCCCGATCGTCCAGCACGCGAGCCACTACTACTACGGCCCGCTGCTCCGCGCCGGCGCGACGCTTTACGAATACACGCGCTCGGGCATCCATCAGAAGGTGATGATCGTCGACCGCGAGTGGTGCACGATCGGCTCGACCAACTTCGACCCCCGCTCGTTCCGCATCAACGACGAGATCAGCGTCGCGATCTACGACGCCGACGTCGCGACGCAGCTCGCACGCGCATTCGAGGACGACATTCGCGGCGCGGAACGATGGACACTCGAGCGATGGAACGCGCGGTCGTTAGGACACCGGTTTCGCGACCGCGCCAGCGTGCTCGTGAAACGGCAGTTGTAATTTGGAGTGCGGCGACGCCAGTCGCCGCTTTGGCTCCGTCGCGCGATAAGAGTGAAAGCGGCGACTGGCGTCGCC
>DASVRB010000322.1:0-5183 GCA_036388835.1 Thermoanaerobaculia bacterium
CGCAACTGACCGTCATTCTCGACAGTTGCCACAGCGGATCGGGAGTGCGCGGACTGCCGGGCGGGGGAACGTCGCGCGTCGCGCCGCGCGACGTGCGGGACGTGAAGGATTCCTATCGGGGTCCGAGTCTCGAGGAGCGCGGAGCGCTCGTTCTTTCCGCGGCCCGCGACACCGATCGCGCCTTCGAGATCAGGACGAGCGAGGAAAAGCTGCAGGGCGCCTTCACCTGGGCCTGGGCGCACGCGGTACGCGATGCCCCGAAGGGCGAGGCCGTCATCGAGACATTTCACCGTGCGGCTGCCCGCATGACCCTGGAACGGCCCGACCAGGTGCCGGTGCTCGCCGGAAACGCCGCGGCGCGCTTCGCACCTTTCCTCGGACCGCGGCAGGATCGCGCTGCCGACCGCGTCGTCGTCGGCGTCCGCAGCGTCGACGCGAACGGCCTCATCGAGATCCGGGGCGGTTGGGCGAACGGCCTCACCGTCGGAAGTGAGCTGCGGCCCGTGACCAGCCCTCCGTCGGATGCCCGCCTCGAAGTGATTGCGCTCAATGGGATGTCCGGCTCCACCGCCAGGATCCGGAGTGGCGACCGCCGCTCGCTGGATGCTGGATGGCTGCTGGAGCTCGTGGCATGGGCTCCGCCGCGCGACAAGCCGCTGCGCGTCTGGATGCCAGAAGGCGGGCCGCAAGTGATCGCCTTCGCCAAGGCGCTCGCGAGCGAGGCGACGCGCGCCGGCATCGACTGGCTCCGCGATCCAACGGCCGACCGCGAAATGAAACGCATTCTTCGCTGGAACGGCGAGACCTGGGAGTCGTTCGACGCGAGCCGCGAGCAAACGAGTCTGCGGAATGTGCATGACGCACGCGAGGCGTTCGAAAGCGCCTCCGCCGGACTTGCGATCTTCGTTCAGCTTCCCGCATCGCCCGAGCTCAGCCAGCGCATCGGCACCCCTTCGTCGATCGAGCGCGTCGCCGATCCCCGAGACGCCGACTACATCCTCACGGGTCGTCTCGTGGAGGGTCGTCTGGAGTACGCGTGGGTACGGCCGGCAGTCGATCGCCGCGATGAACGTCAGTCGCCATTGCCGCTCCGGACGGACTGGCACGACGCGAAAAGCGGCGCGGCGGTTGCGGCCGCGCTCGAGGAAGACCTGCGCCGGCTGCAGCGCGTCCTCCTTTGGCAGACGGTGCCCACGCCACCGAACGCGGAGTTCGCGTACCGGCTGGCGATTCGGCGCGCACGCGATAACGCGCTGCTCACGGACGCGACGATGGTCGAAGGCGAGCGATATGGGTTCGTCCTCCGTGCAGCACCCGGTGTCGGCGCAGGGATCAAACCGCGATTCATCTACGTCTTCATGGTGGACAGCTACGGGAAGAGCGTTCTGTTCTTTCCACGCAGCGCGACCGGTACGGTGGAGAACCGCTTTCCGCTCCCCGATACGGCGCCGGAAGAGATTCGGCTCGGATCGCGCTCCGCGGTCATTCCCGAGGCGCCGTTCGGCGCGGATACGTACTTCCTCCTCGCGACCGAGGAGCCACTGACCGACCCGTGGATTCTGGAGTGGGCGGGCGTGAGGACGGCGGCGGACGAACGCGGTCGAACTCCGTTCGAACGGCTCCTGCTGCGCCTCCTGGCCGGTGACCGTGGCGTCACGCTGCCTCGGCCGGCTTCCTCCTGGTCGATCGAGCGCGTGACCATCACTTCACTTCCGACTCCGGCGCGCGGCGGAGGCGCAATGAAACGTGCGCTCGCCGCCGGCCTGGCGCTCTTCCTCTTCCCGTTGTCGGTTTTTGCGCAAGACGCGGAAGAGCGCATGCTCGCGGCGGGCGTTGCTCTGTCCACGGGGCGAACGCGCGAAGCAAAAGCAGCGCTCCTCGAGGCAGTGGATGAGCTGACCGAGCGCGGCGATGTCCGCGGCGCAGCAGCGGCGCAAGTCCTCCTCGCCATCGCCCACCAGGATCTCGGCGACACGACCGCGGCGCACGCCGCCCTCACACATGCGGCGCAGGAACTCCGGTCGCACGGCGATCTCTTCGGCGCATGGCTGGGCGTCTTCCTTCTCACACAACTCGAGAAGAGCACGGGCCGCTGGACGGCGGCGCTGGCGAGACACGAAGAGGCGCTCGCGATCATTGCGCAGGCACGGACGTCGAGCGAACCCTTTTCGCTCGAGACCCTGGCCCGCATGAGTTCTGCTCTGCAGATTCCGGAGTGGGCGCTGCGCAATCAGGCTGTCCACCCCACGATCTACAAACGCATCTTCCTCAACAACCTCTGCGAGCCATCGACGCGCGATGAATACGCGTCCGCGCTGATCGAGACGGGGCAATACGAGCGGGCGGAAGAAGAGCTTCGCGCCGCGCACGCCGGAGCGCAGATCTTTGCGGGAATGTACGAGTTCACATTCGCGGCTCGTTACGGAGATCTCCGGTTTCGCCAGGGCCGCTACGAGGAAGCGCGCGGTCACTACCACAAGGCATTGAGCGGCAGCTTGCGCCTTCCGCTCAGCATCCTGCCGGAGCATTCGATTCAGATCGGAATCCATCAGCAACTGACGAAGCTCGAACTGGCGACGGGACACATCGACGAGGCGCTTCATTGGAATGACGAAGCGCTGCAGGTGGCCCGCGGACGCTTCGGCACTCCGATGCTCGTGCTCTCACTGCTCGTCGACCGCGCCAACCTGTTCATGCAGTCGCGCCGGTTTCAGGAAGCCGAGGCAACGTACGAGGAGGCACTGACCCTCGCTGTCTCCACGGGAAATCGACGGCAGCATGCCTCGATCGAGACGGGCCTCGGCGGGATGCATCTCTCGCGCGGAACCTATGGAACGGCCGCCGCGCACGTCGAAAAAGCGATCGAGATCCACCGATCGCTGGACCTGCCCGAGACGGAGGCGATGCTGTGGATCACGCTCGCAGGGCTGCACATCCTCACCGGCACCGAGGGAACGGCGAACGAGGCGCTGGTGCGCGCACGCAAGCTCGCAACGGACAGCCGTGTCGACGCCGCGCGCGATGTCGTGTCGATGCTCGAACAATGGCGGGGCTACAAACGCGACGGAACGTCGCTCCACGAGGTCCACGAGACACTCGACGCTTTCAAACGAAATCCGCGTCTGCAAGCGATCGATGCCGGCGGCCACCTGGAGCGCCTGCTCCGCAGCGTCGCGGGGGCCGATGAAGCGAGCGATAGCGCAGCCGCCCCGCGCGAAGACGCCCCCCTGCCGATTCTCTCCGCGTTTCGCGACGGCATTGAGGGACGACGGCAATTCGATCTCGGCAACGTGGCGCTCGCACGGCAACTATGGATCCGCGCATTCGAAAGTGGCGCACCTGCCGAGGTGCGCGCCAACTCGGCCGCGGCGATCGGACTGTCGTTCTGGCGTGAAGGGAACGCGGACGCCGCCATTCACTGGCTCACCGAATCGGCGAACTCGATCGAGGTCACGGCCGGCGATCTGAGAGCCGACACGATGCTGGCCGGCTTCTTCGGCACCGAGCGCCGCGCGTATTACGACATTCTCATCGAACTCCTGATCCGGGACGGCCAGATCGAGAAGGCGTTCGACGTAACCGAGCAGGCCCGCGCCCGCGCATTCCTGCAGATCCTTGGCAACGCCAAGCGACCGGCAGCGCGCGAAAACGACCTCGTCAACGAGCTGGAGAAGCTGCGCGACGAGATCGTTGCGGCGGAACGCGCGCCGGCTTCAGGTGATCCGCTTCACGAGCTGCGGCGCCGTTACGAAGCGCTATTGCCGCGCGTCCAGGCCGTGCAGCCCGAATCCGCCGCGCTCGCGCGTGTCCAGCCGCTACGGCTGGACGAGGTCAGCCGCCAGCTGCCCGGGGGCACGACACTCATCAGCTATTACGTCTCGAGGTTCGGTGCGCACGCATGGATCTTCGATACCGAGCGCGCGAGCCACGTGCGCCTGCCACTCGATCACGCCCAACTGCGGCGGATCACCTGCTGGGCCGAAGCGCTGGAGCACACCAGAAGCGCACGCCCGGAGCTGATGGATTGCGGCACCGATCCGGCGAAACCTGCCGAGGCCTACGCGGCGCTCATCGATCCGATCCGCGGCTGGATCCGCGGCAGCAAGCTGCTGATCGTCCCGCATGGCTCGCTCCATTACGTGCCTTTCGCCGCATTACAGGATCCGGCAACAGCGCGCTATCTCGTCGAGGACTACACGATTGCTTACCTGCCGAGCGCGAATGCGCTGCCCTTTCTGCGCGCAAAGGAAACGCCGCTCTTCGGACGCGCCCTCGTCCTCGGGGATCCTGAAACCGAGGACCGTGCGCGGCTTCCCGGAGCGAGAGAGGAGGCTGTGGGTGTGGCACGCCGATTCGGCGCGGCGGCGCGACTCGGCAAAGCGGCCAAGGCCAGCCTTCTGTATTCATTGAACGGCAAGTTCGATCTGGTGCACATCGCGGCGCACGCCAGTTACAACGCATCGACTCCGCTCTTCAGCGCCGTGCATCTGACCGGTGGCGACGGCCGGAGCGGATCGCTGAACGTGCGCGACATCGAGGCGGATCTAGACCTCACGGGAGTGAACCTCGTCGTGCTCTCCGCCTGCCGCTCCGGCGTGGGAAAACGGAGCGAGGGCGATGAGATCGTCGGATTGACGCGAGCCCTCCTGCACGCCGGCACGCCCGGCGTCATTTCGACTCTCTGGAACATCAACGACGCCGCCACACCGCCGCTGGTCGAGAGGTTTTATGACGGTCTGCTCAGCGGCCTTTCCGCGGCCGACGCATTACGTGCCGCACAGGTCGCGCTATTGCGCGATGAGCGATACGCCGAGCCCTATTCCTGGGCAGCTTTCGTCCTGACCGGCGATCCCGCCGGCAAATGGCAACCCCCCGCTCACTGAAGGAGGAGTGTATGAATACCCGACGCACGCTCTGTGTCGCATTGTTGTTATGTCTCACCGTTCCGCTGTTCGCACAACGCCCCCCGGATTTCGCCAACCTCGCCAACGGACTCGCGCAAAGTCCGGCAGAGCTCAAGGCGCAGTACACGAAAGCACTGGAGGACTATCGTAAAAAGAACGACGCTCACGGAGAGGCCATCACTCTGATGATGCTTGGAATGGCCGAGCTGGCGCTGAACAACGTGGAGGGCGGGCGAAACCACCTCCAGAACGCGACAAAGAAAATGGAGGCACAGAACG
>DASVRB010000323.1:0-14232 GCA_036388835.1 Thermoanaerobaculia bacterium
CGGCGGGCTGAAGCCCGCCGCTCCACAGGACCTAGCCGACGCGCGACAAATACCGCGACCGCTCCACCACCTTCTCCACAAACCCCATCGCGCGCAGACGCGCGTCGACCAGCGTCACAAAATCGCGGCGGCCTTTGATCAGGTTCAGATTCAGCGCGACGAAACGCATGCCGCGCGGGGTGTCGAAGTAGACGATCATCCGGTCTCCCCCAGTCATCTGTTCCGTTCCTCGCAAGTGGTCCCAGCGAACGACGCGGGTGCGGAACTGGTGGAGCGGCCGGAGCGTGAGCGTGGTCTCGTCGACCTCGGCAACGGGACGGCGTGTACCGACCCACACTTTCGCGCCGCCGATCCAGAGAGTGCCGATGTAGACCCAGACGAATGGCTCGCCGATCCAGCCGTAGCGCGCGGTCGGCGAAAGGAGGAGTGCGGCGGCGATGGCGGCGGTGATGGCGGTCGCGACGAGCACGATCGAGAGCCCGGCCCGGCGGACCCACGGCCGGAAACCGAACGTGATTTTTGCGTCTGGCGTAAGTCTTTCCCCCACAGTCATTGCGCGACCCGCGCCGAAAGCCGTAATCTGTTACAGATCAGGAATGCACCAGTTCGGTCACCCGTTCCCGTGACGGAGCAATCAGCGCTTCCCAATATGCCAGCACAGAAGCTCGACGGCACCGGCCTTCGGATTCTCGTCATCGATGACGACCTCGCCATTCGCGTGCTGCTGCAGGCTGTGCTCAAACGGATGAAGTTCGAAGTCGAGCTGGCCGAAGATGGCGCCGACGGTCTGGAAAAAATCGCGCGCAACGCCGCGTACGACCTCGTGCTGCTCGACCTCATGATGCCGCGCCTGAACGGGTACGAATTCATCGACAAGATCGGCCAGAGCCATCCTGAAAACCGGCCGCACATCATCGTGTTCACGGCCGCCGGCAAGCGCGGCGTCGACAAGATCCCGCCGAACGCGGTCTGCAACTCGATCCTCAAGCCGTTCGATCTCGACACGTTCATCGGGATCATCGGCGAGTGCCTGGGGCGTCTGCATCCGACGCCGGTACGCTCCGAATCTTCCACTCAACCTGCCGGATGATGCCGAGGACGATCGTCGCCTCGCGCGCGTCGAGCTCCGCTCGCGCCGCGATCGCGCGCAGATCGTCGTAAATCCGGTCGGGGTTGTTCTCGTGCAGGAAACCGACCTGCAGCAGCAGATCGCGCGCGCGCTGATGAACGCGCTCGATGGTTGCGGCATCCGGTAACTCGCGCGCCTGCGGCGCCGACTCGATCGAAGAGAGCTCGTAGCAGAAGACGCAGATCGACTGCGCGAGATTCATCGTCGGAAAGACGTCGTTCGTCGGAATCGAAACGGTGTGCTGACAGAGCACGAGCTCTTCGCGCGTGAGGCCGCTGTCTTCGCGGCCGAACACGAGCGCGAGAGTCTGATCGGCAGTCATCGTGGCCGCTTTCGCCGCAAGCGTCCGCGGTGTGAACGTGACCGGCGTCGTCCGTCCGCGCATCGAGGTGGTGGCGACGGTGACGTGCGCATCCGCGAGTGCATCGGCGAGCGTCGCGACGAAGCGAACGCGCTCCAGCAGATCGTCCGCACCGCTCGCCCACCAGCTCGACACCGGCAAGAGCTGCGGATGCTCCCCCACGATCCAGAGCTCGCCGAACCCGAAATTCTTCATCACACGCGCCGCCGCACCGACATTACCGGCCTCGCGCGGCTCGACGAGGATGATGCGGAGGTTCATCGGAGGTACGCCCAACGAGTTCCTCGGAGTTCCTCGGGGTTCCTCGGAGTTCCTCCGAGGACCGCCAGGACATCATCACTCCGAGGAACTCCGAGGGACTCCGAGGAACCCCGAGGAACTCCGTAGGAAGCCGCCCTCACGCCATCTCCCGCAGTGCCTCGAGCATCGCATCCACATCCGCTTCCGTCGTGCGCGGATTCATCATCGTCACGCGCAGGACGCGCTCGCCGCGGAGGATGGTGGTGGTGATCCAGGCGCGGCCGCTGCGATTGAGTTTCTCGCGCAGTTCGGCGGTCCGTTCGTCGTCGAAGCCGCGGCGGCGGAAGCAGAGGATGTTGAGCTCCGGCTCGTGCACCGGCTCGAAGTCGTCCGATGCGGCGAGGCGATCGTAGAGATGGCGTGTGAGCGCGGTGACGCGTTCGAGTGCTTCGACGATCGGCGCCGGTCCGTGCGCGCGCAGGATGAGCCAGAGCTTGATCGCGTCGGCGCGCTTCGAGCACTGGATCGTCATCTCGCCGAGGTTCTCGCTGCCGGGGTGGAAGAGATACGGCGCGTCGGCTTCGAACGCGCGGCGCAGCCAGATGCCGTCGCGCACCAGAATCGTCCCGAGCGACAACGGCATCCACATCATCTTGTGCGGATCCCACGAAAACGAGTCGGCGCGCTCGAGTCCGCGCACCAGATGCGCGAGGTTCTCGCTCAGCAGCACTGAGGCGCCGTGCGCCGCGTCGACGTGCAGCCAGGTGCGGAAACGATCGCGCAGCAGCGCGATCTCATCGAGACGATCGAACGCGCCGGTGGCGGTCGAGCCGGAAGTCGCCACGATCGCCATCACCGCCGCGTCGTCGCGTTCTTCAACGGCAGACAGCGTTTCTTCGAGTGCATCCGCGTCCATCCGATGCGCGTCGTCGGTGGCCACTTTCAACACGTCCGCGGCCGGGATGCCCATGATCGCGGCGGCGCGGGCGATGGAGTAATGCGCGTCGGCGGACGTGATCACGATCGGGCGTTTCGGATTTGCGTCCGAGACGAATCGTGCGCGCGCGGCCATGAGTCCGGTGAGGTTGGCGACCGAGCCTCCCGACACCGCGGTTCCTTCTGAGGTGGTCGGGTAACCGGCCAGGTCGGCGAGCCAGCGCACGACCTCCTTCTCGATGACCGTGGCGATGGGACTCATCTCCCACACCGCGGTCGAGTTGTTCATGAAGGAGATGAGGAGGTCCGCCGTTGCGGAATCGAGGATGGGCGGACAGACCTGATGCCCCATGTACGACGGGTGATGGAGATGATTGGAGTAGCGGGCGACGAGTTTCGCCAGCTCCAGCGGCTCCGCGCGTTCCCCACCGATGCGCACCAGCTCGCGCAGCTCGGCGGCCGGCGTCCACTCCACCACCGGCCCGTCGCCGACGTTCTCCACATGATCGAAAAGGAGGTCGACTAATTCATGGGCAAAGCGGCGGGAGGAATCGAGGGAGGTCATACGGGCCGCGCATTCTACTGCGGGCCGGCCGGCACGGCCGGCGGCGCTGGTTGGCCAAGCCTTGGGCACGCTGTACTAACTTCGCCGGCCTCAGTGAGTGCAATGACGTCTGCGACGTCATCCTCAGTCAAGGCACTGCGGGCGGCACAGCGCTGAATCAACGGGACAGGTCCGCCTTCATGTGTCATTCCGCGCTTCAGCGCGGAATCCCCTTCCGATGAGCAACGGCGTCTCGCTTCGGCAGGGGATCCCGCGCTGAAGCGCGGGATGACACATAAAAACAAACCGACCGCGCATTGCTGCGCGGCCCGTATGTGCGGCGGTCACTCGCCGGCGCGCCGCGGACCGTGTTGGGGGGTGTACAGCGTAACGTTCTGCGTTGCGTTGTTGGTCACGCTGACGAAGGCCCAGATGCGGCCGTCGTTGGTGTCGGATTCGATCGTCACGTTGGCTGATTCGACTCCGCGAACGCCGTCCAGAAGATCGAGATCGAGCGCGGCGAACGGCGGGCGCTCGGCGAAACAGGGAGCGTTCACGCAGACCGGCGCGCCGGTGAGGGTGAGCTTGCGGGTGGCGAGCACGTTGCCGTTCGGCTGGCGCACGGTGACGGTCACGACGCGGCCGTTGACCGGATCGAAGTCGTAGACGCGCAGCTTCGCGCGAAAGTTCGACGCGGTCGGCACGCCGAGGAGGCGGATCGTTTGCGCCGTCTCTTCTGCATGAACGACCGGGATCTCGCTGCCGAGATCGGCCGCGCTGCGCGAGCGATCGACCAGGTGCGACGCATACGAGAGGTACTTCTCGAGCCCGCGCGGCACGTGCAGAAACTCGCCACCGTCGCGCTGACGCAGACCGAACAGTCCGCGGCCGCCGGCGGGGATGAAGTCGTACGGAATCGGCAGGACCGGCGAGTCGGGCTGGATCCAGAACGGCGGGACTGTCGCCACCGCGACCGGACCGTCGTTCCGCACGACGATTTCCGTGCGCCACTCGGAGCCATGCGCGCCGGCACCGTAGAAGTTCAACGGGAAGAGGACCCGCTCGAAATCGCTCTCGAACCCGCTACCGACGCGGAACTGGCCGACTTCCGCGAGGATCTCGCCCGAGAGACCGCGCAGCGTCACCGGTACGACGCCGGTGAGGCCGGCCGGCACGACCGCCACGATGTAGCCGTCGAGGGAGTCGTTGTCGTACTCAGCCGGCTTCTCGCCGAAATAGACACCGTTACTGCATCCGGGAAAGCTCAGCGGACAGTCCGGCATCGGGTATCCCGGCATCGCCACCTCGTCGCCGGCCACTCCGAAATCAGGGCTGAGGCGCGATGCGGATCCGCGCACGATCAGCGTCTCGCGTGCGAGCTCTTCGCCGCGGCTGCGCACGACCACCTGGTACGTACCGGCGAAAAGAGCGGGGAGTGTCACGCGCTCGCCCCAGGTGTACGGCCAGGTGAGGCCCAAGGCACGCCGTTGCAATTCGATGACGACGAGCCCCCCGTCGCGCCGCACGATTGCCTCGTACGGCACGTCGCCGAAAGAGCACGTGCCGGTGAGCACGGCCTCGACACGCCCGCCCGCATAGGCGGATGCGCGGTCGAGGGTGAAGGTGGTGAGCGAGCAGTCGGCCCCGAACGAGCGCGGCGCGATCAGCGCGAACAGCAATACGAAAAGCGCTTTCTTCACTGCACACCTCCCGGCGTTTTGTGCTGCGGCGTGAACAACGTCACGCGCTGCGTTGCATTGTTGGAGACGCTGACGAACGCCCAGATGCGTGCGTCATTCGTTTCGGCCGTAACGGTCACGTCGATCACGCCGGCGTCGGCGAGACGCGGATCGGAAGAGAGATCGAGCGACACGAGCGGCGGCCGAGGATCGCAACCGGTGACCCCGCAGAATTGCGGCGAGAACCGCAGCGGAATCTCGACCTTCGTCCCATCGGCGCGCGTGACCACGACGGTGAGCCGTCGCCGCTGGTTGGTGTTGTCGAAGTCGTACACGCGCAGCCGAGCGCGAAACGCGCCGTTCATCGGGATGTTCAGGAGCCGGATCTGCGACGCCGTGTCTTCGCGATGCACGACCGGAATCTCCGTGCCGCGATCGGTTGCGCTCTGCGAGCGATCGGCGATGTGCGAGCTGTACGTCAGCCATTTCCCGGCGCCACGCGGCATGTAGAGATACGCGCCCCCTTCGCTCTCCTCTTCCGGATAGAACACCTCCGCGCCCGGCGGCAGCGGCTCGAAGATCGGGAAGCCGGGGACGACGGTGCCGCTGTAGAGCATCGGTTCCGTCGCGATGCTCACCGGTCCGTCGTTGCGCACGACGATGTCGGTCCGCCAGTCGGATCCATGTGCGCCCTGTCCGCGGAAGTTGAGCGGAAACATCACCCATTCGCGATCCTCGCCGACGTCGTCGGGGCCGTAGTCGAACGCGCGCGGCAGCGTGTGCGTCAGGCCGTCGGACGTGCGCACGGTGATGTCCGTCCCCTGCCCGCCGCCCGGCGGCACGCGCGCGACGATCGCACCTTCAGGCGTGATGCGGACGTTCGTCGCCAGCTTCGCCGGACCGCCCAGCGACGAGAAGCGGACCTCCAGCGGAACGCAGAAATTGCCGCAGTCGACGATCGGAATTCCTTCGATCACGATCTCGCTCGAGTCGGTGCCGCTGGACGGGCTGACCGAGAACGGCGCCGGCAGAACGGTGAAGGTCGTGTTCTCGTACACCTCCTCCGCGCTCTTCACGATCAGGGTGTACGTGCCGGCGGGCAGGCCATTCACGTGAACGCGCTCGCCGAATGCCCTCGTCGCGGTGAGATTCCCCGCCACCTGCGTGAACTCGATCGTCACTGCCCCTGGCGCGATCGTCACCACCGGCATCCGCGGCGGCTCCGAGGTCGCAGACACATCGCGGAAGATGATCTCGAACGGCTTGTTTTCGCGCGGCTGACGCGGCTCGAGAATGACCTCGGCCGACGCAAACTGCGCGACCGCGAGCAGGACCGCGAGCGCAAAGAAGGGACGTTTCATGATGGCTCCTCCATGGGGGTGATCGGATTGAATTGATCGACGAGCGCGGCCCAGGCCTGGAGGTAGCGCTCACGCGGAACACGGAAAAGAGAGGTGAACACGACCGCCGCCGGCGCGTCTCCGACGGCCACGTACACCCACTCCCCTTCCAGGAAAATGAGGATGCGCCACCCCTCGTCGCGGTCGTCGTACGGCTCGCCGTTCGAGCCGAGCGGAACATCCGAGGGGATGAAATGCCGCAGATCGCGATCGACGTGATCCCAGGCAGGGAACTCCGTCAATCGTCCGCGCGAGGCGCTGGCAAATTCGAGGTGAAGACCTCCCTCCCCGCTGTCGAACAGCCGGACCAGGAAGTCATTCACGGGCGGAAAGGCGTCGAGCTCCTCAGAAGTAAATCGCATAGAGATGCCGTTGTGGCATCCACTATATGCGATAACGGCATCAGGGGCGAGGATTGACGGCCGGATTGCCGTTTAGTACGCCGCTAGTCGTTCATCCGGTAGTTCGGCGCTTCTTTGGTGATCACGACGTCGTGCGCGTGCGACTCGCGCAGCCCGGCCGCGGTGATTCGCACGAACTGCGTTTTGGTGCGCAGCTCTTCGATGTCTTTGGCGCCGGAGAGGCCCATGCCGGAGCGGAGGCCGCCGACCATCTGCGGGATCATGGCCCCGATCGAACCTTTGTACGGGACCTTCCCCTCGATCCCCTCGGGGACGAGTTTGGTCACTTCGTCCGTCTCTTCCTGGAAGTAGCGGTCTTTCGAGCCGGCCTGCATCGCGCCGATCGAGCCCATGCCGCGATACGCCTTGAACGTGCGGCCCTGGTAGAGGATCGTCTCGCCCGGCGCCTCGTCGGTGCCGGCGAACAGCGATCCGATCATCACGGTGTGCGCACCGGCGGCGAGCGCCTTGGTGATGTCGCCCGAGAACTTGATGCCGCCGTCGCTGATGACCGGGATGTCGAAACGCTCGGCCGCGCGCACGCACTCGAGAATGGCCGTGACCTGCGGGACGCCGGCGCCTGCCACGACGCGGGTGGTGCAGATCGAGCCGGGTCCGATGCCGACTTTGATCGCGTCGACGCCGAGCTCGCAGAGATCGATCGCCCCTTCGTATGTGGCGACGTTGCCGGCGATGAGCGGCGTCGTCGGGAAGAGCTTCTTGAACTGGCGCACGGTGTCGAGCACGCCGTTCGAATGCGCGTGCGAGGAGTCGAGCACGACCACGTCAACTTTCGCGTCGATCAGCGCGCGGGCGCGCTCGATCCCATCTTTACCGGCACCGATGGCCGCGGCCACGCGCAGCCGGCCGAGGGGATCTTTCGCGGCTTGTGGGTAACGCCGCGCTTTTTGAATGTCTTTGACGGTGATGAGGCCTTTGAGATCGCCGTTCGCATCGACGACCAGGAGCTTCTCGATGCGGTGCTGGTGGAGGACTTCGCGCGCCTGCTCGAGGGTCGTGCCGACCGGCACGGTCACGAGGCCGTCCTTCGTCATCCGCTCCGCGATCGGCAGGTCGAAGCGGGTCTCGAAGCGGAGGTCGCGGTTCGTGAGGATGCCGACCAGCTTGCCGTTGGCGTCGGTGACCGGCACGCCGCTGATTTTGTATTTCTCCATGACCTGCAGCGCCTCGGCGATGGATTGCCACGGCCGCATGGTCACGGGGTCGACGATCATGCCGGCCTCGGAGCGCTTCACTTTGTCGACCTCTTCGGCCTGACGGTCGATCGGCATGTTCTTGTGAATCACGCCGAGGCCGCCGTGCTGGGCCATCGCGATCGCGAGACGCGCTTCCGTGACCGTGTCCATCGCCGACGAAATGATCGGAATGTTGAGGCGGATGTCGCGGGTGAGGCGCGTCGAGACGTCGACGAAATTCGGATGCACTTCCGAGCGCATCGGCTTGAGCAGCACGTCGTCGAACGTGAGCGCGAGAGGGATCGGATCGGCGAAACGATCGGAGGGGAGCGGCTCCGGCCGATCTACCTCATGAAACTCCACTCGGCCGATCATCGGGATGTCTTTCAATGCACGTTCGTCGCTCATGGCCCCTCCGGATTTGAGTATAAAACGTGAGGCAGTGCACCGGAATTGCACGGGCCTCTCCGCGAGAACCAGAACGTGATGATGCGATTCACAGTCGAGGAGCGGCACCTGACGCAGTCGGACGGCCGCCCGGTCGCGTCTCCCGATGCAGTCGAGTTCAACAGCGTCGACGCCGAGAACATCGACGATGCGGTTCGCTTCTACATCAAGAAAGGCGAGGCCGAGCTGATCGGCAACGTCCTCAAGTTCCCCGGCTTCCAGGCGGTGGTCACGATCCGGAAATCGAGCGGCGTCTACACGCTGCAGTTCACGCCCGCAAGTCAGCAACTGAAGCTGTAGCGGCCGCGCATGCGGATGTAAGCGCTTTCAGCCTCATGTTTTCCGTCACTTGACGCCCCGTGACGCGGAGTTCACGTCATCGCCACTCGCGTTCCGTATATTGCGCCCGATGCGATTGGCGAGCTTGATTGCGATCCTCGGCGAGACGCCGGCGCTCCGGGACAACCTCTGTGTCCCGCGCGAGCAGCTACCCGCTCGTGATGATCTCCTTCAGCATCGCATCCTGAAGGTTGTAGACCGCGAAGACGCCGACCCGGTACTTGTTGAAGAGAAACGAGAAGGCGTACACCTTGCCGCTCTGAGCGTGAACGTAGCCGGAAAGCCCGATCACGCCTGAGATGTAGCCGGTCTTCGCATACACCTGCCGCGCATACGGCGGGCGCTTCAGACGATTGCCGAACTTCGAGTCGGGATCGCCGGTGTAAGGCAGCGAGCTGACGAACTCCTCGCGCCACGGGCTCTTCCACATGTACCGCAGTACGGAAATGAAGGCGTTTGCCGACGCGCGGTTGTTGCGCGACATGCCGGAGCCGTCGACCGGGAAGAACTCGTTCGCCGGCACACCGATCTTCGTGGTCAGCCATTCCTTCACTTCGGCGTTGCCGGCTTCCCACGAGCCCTGATTGCGCCGTTCCGCGCCGATCATCTTCAGCACCTGCTCGGCGTAGTGGTTCTGGCTCTTTTTGTTGACGACGTAGATCAGGATGTTGAGCGGCGTCGTGTGTTTGGTGACGAGCCGCCAGTCCTGCCGCGGATCGTGTGCGACGAGCGAGATCTTTCCCTGCACGCGAATGCCGGCGCGCTGGAAGGTCTCGTTGGTGACCTGCGCGAAGTAGTGCACCGGATTTTCGATGGTGATGAAGACCTCGGTCGGGCCGGTCCGTGCCGGCACGCCGCCGCGCACGATGATCGTGTTCGTGCCGATCTTGCGCGTGATGTACGGCAGTCCCCCACCGGTGCGGCAGGTGTTCTCGACCTGCAGGAAATTGGTGGGCGGATCGAGTTGCACGATGCACGGACGCCCCGGCGCGCTCGGAAGTACGCGCACCGCGACGCACCCTTCCTGCAGCGCGAACGCGGCGACCGGCGCCTCGTACCAGGCCACGAGCTGATCGCGCGGCCAGGTCGGATGGATGTAGTCGGTGTCGAAGTAGCCGAACTCGAACACGAGATCGCCGGTGACGGTCTTGACGCCGGCGCGCTTGAGGTCAGCGGCCCAGTTCTCGATCACCGCCGTCGCCGAGCCGTCGTGAAAACGGCCGCCGATGGTCGGATCGCCGCGTCCGACGATCTTGAGATCGCCGTTGAGCGTGCCGCTCGCGTCGACGTCGCCGCGCGCGTAAACGGCGGTCGTGACTTCGAAGCCCGGCTTGAGCATGTCGATCGCCGCGGCGGTCGTGAAGATCTTCATGTTCGACGCCGGGGCGATGGCCATGTTCGGGTTGCGCTGCGCGACCACGCGTCCCGACTCGAGCTCGACGATCTGCAAACTGGCCTCGGAGCTGTTCGCGACCGAGCCGTTGACCAGCGAGGCGAGCCGCTCTTCGAACGTTCGTCCCGCCACGACCGGCGCAACGGCCGGCACAATCGCGCGCGGCTTCGGCTTCGCTTTCGCGACCCGGCGCGTCGGCGCTGCCTTCTTTTTGGCAGTCGTCTTTTTCTTCTTCTTCGATTGCGCATCGGCCGCAGAGGTCAGCAGCGCGATGATGAGGACGGCGATGAGCGCGACCAGGCGCGGGGGACGGACAGTCATTGCAGCGAGCCTGTGCAAAGTTGGTGCTACGAAATCCGCTGCCACGGCTCGGGGAGTCCGAGACGGATACGGTCGTGCAACGAAGCGGGCAACCTCCGGCGAACGCCGTTGCGGATCTCTTCGCGCGAGTAGCGCCGCGAAAAATGCGTGAGCACGATCAGCCGATTCTCGAAACGCTCGGCGAATTCGGCGATGTCGTCGATGTGAATGTGCCGGTACTTCGCGGCGCGGTCCTGATGTCCGTCCTCGATGAACGAGCACTCGATCATCAACACCTCGGCTTTGTAGATCGCGTCGCCGGTCTCGAGCAGACCGCGGTCGGTATCGCCCGTGTAGAAGAAGAGCGACTTGCGGTACTCCTCGTCGATCTGCACCCCCTCGCGCCGGAGACGCGCGATCGTCTCGCCGTCGACGCCGACGTACTCCTCGCGCAGATGATGCCGCCGCTCGATGAACTCGTACGCACGCGCGGCCACGCGATGCGGCGCGGCATGGCCGCGAACATAGAGCGAGCGCGCAACGCGCAACTCCTCGTCTGCCGCGACGCCGACGATCTCGACCTCGTCGAACTTCGCGCCGGTGAGCCGCCGCTGCACGTCGAGCAATGCGTGCACGTCGGCCGCCGCTTCGGCGGGCACGTAGATCCTGCCGACGTCGAGGCGATGCAGATGCCGCTGCCCCGCGTAAAACGGAATGCCGGCCGCGTGATCGAGATGCGCGTGCGTGACGAACACATGTCCCATCGACACGACGAGATCGGGACAGCGTCCGATGTCGAGCGCGATGTTGAGGTCGCGCACCCGAAAGTACGTCTCGTGCCCCGCGCGCGAGCGTCCTTCGATCAGAAAGTGCTCGGTCTGCAGCGTGAAGAAATCTTTGTCTTGCATGGCGAGCGCGGAAACTCGGGCGGGCAGCTACGTCGCCTCTTCTACCACGAGGCGATCGACCACCGGCACGAGCTCGCGCAGCGACGTGATGCGCGCGTCGGCGACGATCTCGAGACCGTGCTCGAACGGCGGCGCGACCGCGGTGCCGCGCACCGGCGGCTCGAAGTGCACGGCCCGCATTCCGCAGCGCTGCGCACCATGCACGTCGGCGTAAAGGTTGTCGCCGACGAACACCAGTTCGTCGTACGCGACGTCCAGACCGCGGCGCAGCTCTTCGAAAATCGAGGGCTGCGGCTTGCACGCGCCGTGTTCGTTCGAGAAGACCATGACGTCGATCGACGACGCGAGGCCGAGCTCATTGAGGATGCGCCGCAACGCGTAACCGGGCGTGCGTCCGGTGTTGCTGATCAAGCCGACCGCAAGTCCGCGCGACTTCACCGCGGCCAGCACGTCGTCTGCGCCTTCGACGATCGCCGGCAGCACCTCCACCGCCGCGTGCGCATACGCATCTTCGAGCGCCGCCAGCACCCCCTCGTCGAACGACGCGTGATCGAGCTGCAGCTCCTCGAGAAAATGTTCGATCTGCCGCCTGCACGGCACATCGACATCACTTGACCAGTACAACGCCTGGCACCGCTGCCACAACGCGCGATACGCATGCTCGATCCGATCCGCCACCGCCCCATGCCCCCCCTCGCGAAGAATTTCCTCCATCCGCGCCAGCCGCAACTCCTCCTGCCGCCGCGAGAGATCGGGCGTGTCGGTGATGAGTGTTTCCCAGAGGTCGAAGGCGATGGCTTTGAGCATGTTGTTGGTTGTCAGTTGTCGGTTGTCTGCGGCGTCTGCCTTGGCGACGAAGCTCACCGAATAGGGCGTTCTCAGCTACCAGCTTCCGGAAATCTGCGCATTTCGTCTGAACAAACGAGCTGCAGACAACCGACAACTGACAACCGACAACAGCCCATCAGTTCAACTTCACCCTCCCCCCAAACCCCTCGTCGTATCCATGAAAGTGTTCGAGGGCGGGCTCGGGGTATTTCCAGCAGTAGTAGCCGGCGCCGCTGTCGAAGTCGATCAGCCAGAGGCCTTTGACTTCGATGCCGCGGGCCATCACGGCCTCGGCCCATTCGCTGACGATGCGCTGGTAATCGTTCGGATCATCCGAGTCCATCGCATCGACGCGCTCGGCCGCTTCCGCGGTGAGTTGCTGCACTTCGGGCAGAAGCTCGATCGCTTCTTCGTAGGTAAAGATTCGTTTCGGCACGGGCGACGAATCTATCGCAGGTGGCAACCGTTTGCGGCGTTGTGCTACAACGCGCCTTGCATTCGTGCGACACACACGAGGGAGGAATTCCGATGTCGGTTGAGGATAGGGTCAAATCCATCATCGTCGAGCAGCTCGGCGTAGATGCCGAAGAAGTCACTTCAGAGGCGTCGTTCGTCGAAGACCTCGGCGCCGATTCGCTCGACACGGTCGAGCTGATCATGGCGTTCGAAGAGGAGTTCGGCGTCGAGATCTCCGATGACGAAGCGGAGAAGATCCGCAAAGTTCGCGACGCCGTCGAGTACATCGACAAGCGCGCCAAGGCCCAGTAACGAACTGCATTCGAACGTGAGGACGGGCGCCACGCGCTCGTCTTCCTTTTCTCAGGGCGGGCACGAGCCCGCCCTAACCATGTAAGGAGCGGACTTGACCAGACGTCGTGTCGTCGTGACCGGACTCGGAATGATCTCGCCACTGGGAGTGGGCAACGCCGCCACCTGGCAGGGACTCATCGAAGGGCGCTCCGGAATCGGCCGCATCACGAAGTTCGATGTGACCGCGTATCCCGCGCAGATCGCGGGCGAAGTCCGCGGCTTCAATGCCGAGGATTACATCGAGAAAAAAGAGGTCAAAAAGTCCGACACGTTCATCCACTTCGCCATCGCCGCCGCGCAGATGGCGTACGACGATGCGAAGCTGGACAAGTCGAAAGAAGATCCCGATCGCGTCGGCGTGATCATCGGCTCCGGCATCGGCGGCCTGCCTCTCATCGAGGAGATGCACAAGAAACTGCTCGAGCGCGGACCGTCGCGCATCTCGCCGTTCTTCATCCCCGGCCTCATCGTCAATCTCGCGTCGGGGCACATCTCCATCCGCTTCAACGCGCAGGGACCGAGCTCCGCGCCGGCCACTGCATGCGCGACCGGCGCACATGCGATCGGCGACGCGATGAAGATCATTCGCCACGACGAGGCCGACGTGATGTTCGCGGGCGGCAGCGAAGCGGTCATCACCTCGCTCGCCATCGGCGGCTTCTCGGCGATGCGCGCGCTTTCGACGCGCAACGACGATCCGACCGCTGCATCGCGTCCGTGGGATGCGCAGCGCGACGGCTTCGTCATGGGCGAAGGCGCCGGCATCCTGATCCTCGAAGAGCGCGAGCACGCGCTCGCACGCGGCGCGCGGATCTACTGCGAGCTGACCGGCTACGGCATGACCAGCGACGCGTTCCACATCACCTCCCCCGCCGAAGACGGCGGCGGCATGGCCAAGGTGATGGCGCGCGCGCTGAAGGACGCGAGCCTCTCGCCCGAGAACATCGACTACATCAACGCGCACGGCACCTCGACGCCGATCGGCGATAAAACTGAGACCATGGCCATCAAGACCGTGTTCGGCGAGCACGCCTACAAACTCGCGGTCAGCTCGACCAAATCGATGACCGGCCATCTCCTCGGCGCGGCCGGCGGTCTCGAATCGGCGATCGCCGCGATGACGGTGGAGACGGGAATCATCCCTCCCACCATCAACTACCAGAACCCCGATCCCGAGTGCGACCTCGACTACGTGCCGAACGCCGCGCGCACAGTCCCCGCGCTGCGCCACGTCATGTCGAACTCCTTCGGCTTCGGCGGCACGAACGCGACGCTGATTTTCTCGAAGCCGGAGTAGACGTACTAGTGGAGCGGCGGGCTT
>DASVRB010000324.1:0-1975 GCA_036388835.1 Thermoanaerobaculia bacterium
GCGGGCGCGATCACGATCGTCAACGCGCGGCAGAACAATCTGCGCGGCGTCACGGCCGAGATCCCGCTCGGCAAGCTGGTCGCGGTCACCGGCGTCTCCGGCTCCGGCAAATCGACGCTCATCCGCAACTGCCTCTACAACCGCTACCAACGCGACGTGCGCGGTGTGGCGGGTCTCGAGACCGGCAAGGTCGATCGCATCGACGGCACGGAGCTGATCTACGACATGGAGCTGGTCGACCAGTCGCCGATCGGACGCTCGTCGCGCTCGAATCCGGCCACGTACATCAAGGCGTGGGACGAGGTGCGCAAGCTGCTCGCGGAGACGACCGGCGCGAAGCTGAACGGCGTCACGCCCGGCATGTTCTCGTTCAACACCGAAGGCGGCCGATGCGAGACGTGTCAGGGAGCGGGCGTCGTCACGATCGACATGCAGTTCCTCGCGGACGTGGAAGTGGTCTGCGACAAATGCGACGGCCGCCGCTTCGGCCCGCAGGTCATGAAGGTCACGTACAAGGGCAAGAACGTGAACGAGATCCTGCAGATGACGGTCGACGAAGCGGCGAAGTTTTTCGTCGCAAAACGCGCGCTGCTCAAGCGGCTCGACGCGCTGCGCTCGGTCGGCCTCGGCTACCTGCGGCTCGGGCAGTCGACCGACTCGCTGTCAGGCGGTGAGGCGCAGCGTCTGAAGCTCGCCTCGTTCCTCGCCGAAAGCGCCGCGAAGAACGGCGACAAGCCGCGCCTCTTCCTCTTCGACGAACCGACCACCGGTCTCGCAGCGAGTGACGTCGACGTGCTGATGCGCACGTTCCGCGACCTCATCGATCGCGGCAACTCGGTGCTGGTCATCGAGCACAACACGCAGCTCATCGAGCAATCCGACTGGGTCATCGACCTCGGGCCGGACGGCGGCGATCAGGGCGGCGAGATCGTGGCGGTGGGAACGCCGGAGGAGATCGCGGCGAACCCGCGCTCGATCACCGGCCGCTATCTTTCGAGCGCCGTGCGCGCGAGGATGAGCGCGTGACGGACATCGCTGCAATCGTGCGCGCAATCGTCGCCGCGCATGCGCCGTCGAATGCGTTCGACGACGCGACGCCGATCGGCAGTGCCGGCGCCGGACTCGATTCGATCGCACTCGCGGAAGTGCTGCTCGGCTGCGAGCAACGGTTCGGCGTCGAGGTCGCGAGCCTGCTCGGCAGCGAGGCGCTGACGATCGAACGGCTCGCGCGGCACATCGACGCGCAGCTCGCCGCACGCACCGGTGCGGCGTCATCGACGTGATCGAAACGCTGTTTCCCGATCTCTCGCCATCCGACCTCCGTCGCGCATCGCGACAGATGCGGCTGACCGCGTTGCGCAACGTGATGCTCGTGCGCGCGATGCGCTACTTCGGATTCGCACCCGTGCGCGCCCTGGTCGCCTCGAACCCCGCGCTCTCACTTGTCAGACCGCCGGTGATTTTCGGCACGTTCCACATCGGGCCCGCACATGCGCTCGGTGTGGCGATGGAGCGCCTGACGCACGAGGTTCTCGTGCTGCGCAGGAGCGTGTCCGCTGGCGCGCAGCGGAAGAACGTGCGCGTCGTTGCGACGGGCGAGAACGACGAGCAACGAGCACTCGCATTTCATCGCGCCGCCTCGCACCTGCTCGGTGGAGGCGTGGCGCTGATGGCGCTCGATCCCGAACACTCTGCGCGCATCGCCACGCCGTTTTTCGGGCGAACCCTTCTCCTCGCACGCGGCGCGTTCGCGCTCGCGCGCGTCGCAAACGTACCGATCGTTCCGCTGGTCGCGCGCTGGCGCGGCGTGCGAATCGAGACGGTCTGCGGCGCGCCGATCGCACCAGCGTCGGAGCAGGCGATGGCCGACGCGGCTGCGAATTGGCTGGACACGTATCTCCGCACCTGTCCCGGCGAAACGAGCGCGCGAGTGTTCGAGCTTTTGCGATAACGGTTCTGGTGGAGCGGCGGGCTT
>DASVRB010000325.1:0-5879 GCA_036388835.1 Thermoanaerobaculia bacterium
GTGCGCAACGCGTCGAGCGTTTTCCTCGCCAGCTCGCGCGTTCGCTGCAGCACCGACAATGACGTTCGGCGATGGGCGACGTCGTATTCGAATTGCAGCTCGTCATTGTGCGCCGCGTTTTTCGCTTTGTCGGTCGTTTCGATCAATGCGAGCAATTGCTGCAGGTTCTCGCGCGCACTGCGCAGCAGCGGCGCGATCTCGCTGAGATAGCGGATGAGCGACATGATCCCGAACAGCCCCACCGCGATTGCGGTGGCGGAAGCGATGCGCCCGAGGTTCGGCCAGAGGACGTCGAAAATGAAGGCGATGCCGAACACAGTCGCGGATCCGCAGGCGGCCCACAGTACCTGACGGGCGATGTACGCGCGGCGCGTTTCCAGCGCCTCGCGCAGCGCCTGTTCGGCGCGCGGCTTCTGTGCGAACAGCTCGCGTAAATATTGTTCGCGCGCGGCTGTTTCTTCGCTGAGCCGCGCCGCCTCCGCATCCCTCGCCGCGTTGCGCGCGGAGCTATTTTCCCGCTCCTCGGCGAAGAGGACTTCGGGCAGGTATCGCGTCAGCTCGTTCTTCTCGCGCGTCAGCTCCTCGAGCTGGGGCGCGGCGGAGACGGGCGACAGCACGTCGGCCGCGAGCTGCTGGCTCTGCAGCAGCTCATCGAGCTCGCGCACCCGTTTGCGCGCTGCACTACTGGCCGCCGTGTTCGGGGCGAAACGCAGTCGTGTGTCTAATGCCGAGGTAGCGGCATTGAGCTCCGTCACCACATCGCGCGGCGATACGTCCGCGCCGGCGGGCAGATCGGGCATGGGATCGATGAGCGCGGTGAGCATCTCGATTGCGGCGGGGTAATCGTGCCGATCGAGCGTCTCGTCCACCGTGCGGCCAAGGAGCGCGGCCACTTCTGTGAACGTCTGCTCCCCCTGATTCGCCAGCGCCTGCAGATTTGCCGACTGTACGCGGTCGCGATGCGTGTGCAATTCCGCTCGCACCGCCGCAATGACTTCATCGGCATCGCGCGTCTTCGCAGTGACGAACGTCTTCGGTTGAAACTTCTTGAACAGCGACTGACCGGCGTCGACCCCGATCCGTGCGAGCGGCGCGGCGAACGCATCGCCGATCACGAACTGCTTCGCTGCGAGGCGCGGATGCGTCACCGCACCCGCACAGAGGATTTTCTCGCGCAGCAGTTCCGCGGCGAAACGCGGCTGCAAGCGCTGTAATGCGATCTCGCGCGGAAATACCAGCTCCGCGTAGCCGAACGAATTGAACGCCGGCTCCATCCCACGGGGGCGCCGCGACGGCGGTGCGCCGCTCATTTCAGGCTCGAACGTCAGCACGCCGGCCACCGCGTCGGCGTACGTGTCGAGCGACTGCTGCAAGGTGCCGAACTTCACCCGCTCCTCGTTCATCGAATCGAGGAGCCAGACCACGTCGAACGGCTTGCTGTTGCCGCCGCGGCTCAATTGTTTGAGCAGCGAATAAGCGGCGCCGTAGTCGGCCGGCGTCGATCCGGCAGAGAGATCGGGCAGGAGGCAGAGCGCCTCCAGTGAATAGAACTCCGCAAGATGGCGCGTGTCATAGAGCTGGCGGATTTCTTCCGCGATTTCGATGACCGACGCACGGGCCGGTCCGGCGGCCGACACAATGAGCAGCACCAGTTCGCGCGTACTGACGTCATCGCGCATGCGCAATGCACTGTCGGGCGCCTGCCGCCGCGCCTGAATCGACGCGATGGAGCTCGCCAGCTCATTGCCGCCGAGCATCCGGAATTGCGCCAGGTCCTGCACTCCGCACGAGGCGGCGATGCGCTGCTGCACGGCGGCCCCGAGAAGGGCCGCCGTATCGTCGAGAGCGAGGAGACTGACCGGTTTCAGCATCGGTCAGCTCAGCGTTTCCATTTTGCGCACGTACTCCTCGATGGCGCTGATCTCGTGCTCGACCTGATCCTTCACCGCAGCCTCGACCGCGCCGGACATCTGTTTCGTCAGCGAATCGGTGTAATCGCGCAGGATCTGAACGACCTTGGCGGCCCCTTCGCGCGTGACGATGCTGTCGATGGTCTCTTTCGCCTCCTGCACGAGCTCGCGATTTTTCTCGAATGCCGCATACGCCGGCAGCCGCCCCTGTCCGAGCCGGAGCATGCTGTTGTCGACGCGCCGTCCTGACTTCGATTTCATCGAATACCAGGTTCCCTCCCGGCGAATGAGGCCGAACGGCTCGGGCGCCTGGGCAATGGAGAACCAGCGCAGCGCCTCGCCGTCGCCACTGCGCGGAATGAGGTTCGGCAGCTCCTGCCAACGTTTGTCGATGTGATTGGAAATGACCTTGCTTGGATCGAGATACGCGCGCTCCATGTCCTCGATTTCCGCCAGTGCGAACAGCGGCACGCCGGTTTTCACTTTGAACAACAGAATGCGCTTGTCGTCGCGCGTCGAGACCATGGCCGGCTTGGCGTTCCCTTTCGGCACGCCGGCTTCGTATTTCGGCTCTTTGAGGATCGTCGTGTCGGCGTCGGCGACGCCATAGTGGTAAAACTCATTGATGACGCTCTGATTGACGACCGGAATGCGCCCGACGTCGTAGCGCCACAACGGCACGCCGAGATTGTCGAGGCGTTTGAGGTCCTGCGACACGAGCTCGGGTGTGGAGCGGCTCAGGATGTCGTCCATGGTCAATGACGTGAGCGGCTCATATCGCTTCGCCACGAATTCCTTCACATCGGCATGAACCTCTGCCGCTTTGGAGCCGGCCCACTGTGCGAGCGAGCCGTTCCTGTCTGCATACCACTTCACGAAATCATCGCCGGTGATTGACGGGCGGCTGCCGGTCGGATCGAACCCGATCACCTGCTCGAACAGACGCGACGTGCCGCGCGTGCTGGTGGCTTCGAGATGCTGCTGCTCGAACTGTTTGCGCGCGGCATTGAGGTTTTCGCGAATCCGATAGCAATTATTGAGCGTCGCCTGTGTGTGCGCATGCAGTGCGGAATAGAGCTCGGCCGCTTTCTCCAGACGCGCCACGAGGATGGTCAGCTCGGTCTCGCGATCGGCCATGCCGCCGTAAACCTCACAGGCCGTCTTCACGCGCGCTTCGCGCCTGAGAAACGCCCCCATGGCCTCGGTGATCTGGTCTTCGGCCGGCTTGAAATTGAGCGCCTTCAGTTTCGCGCGCTCGTCCCTCGCCTCGCCGTCCATCATGCTCTGGTACCACTCGAGCTTGGTCTGCAGTTTCTCGAAGAAGCGTTCGGCGCGCGTAAAGCCGTTGACGCGATTGACCGCCTCCTCGTACCAGGCGTTGATGGCATTGACGGAGTCGTCGCGCAATTTGTCGAAATTCGCGCCGATGGCCTGTGCGATCTGTCGCTCCGCGCGGGAGCGATGCACGGTGTGCAGGTTCTTGATCGTGGCGAGCGCCTTGTTGTCGTACTTCATCTCGCCGAGGCGCATCGGGAAACGGAGCTGCCCCCCGCCTTCGCGCTGGCTGAGGAATTCGATCACCTGATCGCTCTCGTCCTCGCGCAGCCTGTTCTGATCGATGAAGCGCTGCACCTCCGCCTCGGTCTCCGAATCGGGAACCGCGCCATTGAGCAGGTCTTCAATGACCAGCCGTTTTGCGTCCTCGTACAGCAGCGCGTCGAAACTCGGCATGCTGAGGGAGGCGACGCCAAAGCTGCAGTATTGGGGTGATTTGCCTTTGACGCGGCCGGCGACGGCGATCTGCGTCTTGATGTTGTCGATCGCGTTCGCGGAGTCCGTACCGATTTGCGAGGCGATCTGGACGTACAGACCGTCAGCGATCAACGCGAGCAGGTCGTTCTGCTCCATGACCACGCGGCCCTGCTCATTGACGCTGTCGACGAGATAAATGACGTCGAACGGCGCGTGCGCCACGTCCACTTTCCGCGCTCCATAGTCGATGCTGAAGCGTGGCCTGGACGTCGAGAGATGTTCGAGCTCCTTCAAGGCGCCGTATGCGTTCGGCTTCACGAGCTGCGTGCCGGAATAGCGCGTGAAAACGCTCGGGAGAAGGAGCGTTCCGGTGAAATTCGACTGCTCGTCGCTGCCGATGATCTCGCGAGCCATGAAGGCGATGTCGAGGAAGAGGCCGCTGCCGGTACCGCCGGCGACGCTGCCGACGATGTGCACCTCGACGCCGGCGCGGGTCGAGACCTGGAACTTGTCGGCGTACATCTGCTTCTGATTGCGGATGTTGCGCACTTCGTCGACGGCCCTGCGAAGCCGGCCGAAGATCTCGCTCGCTTTTGCAAACAGCGCCAGACGGCCGCGCGCGCGCACCTGTCCGGCGCCGGCCGTAATCGCCTGTGTGGGGATGTCGCTGGGCCACCATTCGTCGATGTGTGGATTGGTGCCGTTCACGAGCGCGGCCGGATTGCTGACCTGCAATACGTACTGTTCACTGTGATCGAGACGCCCCTCGCTGGTGTCTGCAGCACTCCCCGAGGCGTCGGCATTCTCAGTGGTGTCAATCGACAGAAACCGAACGATCGGCGGCACCTCGCCGTACGTGTCGATGAAGCGCTTTTTGAGTTTGAGCAGGGCGTGATAACCGGTGCCGCCGAGGCCGATCACGACAGTGGGACGAAAGACGACGTTGTTCTTCATAGACCATCCTCCTGCGGCCGTTCGTGGCCGACGCGGTTGAAGCGCAATCTGGCGTCGCCGATCTGGATCGTGTCGGCGTCGTAGAGCTCGCTCATCGGAACTTCGATGTCATTGACGCGCAGCGACCCGCTGCGCGCGGCGATACAGACCTTTTTCGCGTCGCCGTTCCGGCGGACGAACAGACGGGCGTCCGACCCGGCCAGCGCGTCGAGCGGGACGATCGCGCTCAACGCAATCTCCGACGCTTTGAGCTCGGGCAGTCCGACGAACGCGGAGTCGTTGCCGACGCGCGGCCTGACGATCTCGATCTCCCCCTCCAGCCGATTGGCGGCCTGGTAACGGCGCCAGGCGAAGAAGGCGGCGAGACCGAGGAGGGCGAGGGCGATGAGCCATTTGATGGCGCGGCCGAGGAGGGATGGTTCCTCGACCGGCGGCGGTGGCGGCGGTGGCGTTGTTGTGGTGTTGACGACCGGCTGCGGTGGCGGAGACGTCGGCTTCGTCACGACGGTCCGTATGCGTTCGGCGACGTTGCGAATCTCCTCGGAGCGCGTCGCCTCGATGAGTTGCGCGGTCGAAAACGCGCGCAACTGCGGCTCGTGCTCCTTCATCGAGACGAAGAAAACGTATGGATTGCTCTTCGACACCCGCTCGACGTTCGAGGCGATCGGCACCGGGTTGTCGATGCCGCGAACGTCTTCCTTTCCGTCGGTGAAGAGGACGATTGCGCGGACGCGGTTCTTGTCGGCGGCCGTGCGTTCCTGCAACTCCTCGGAACGTTCGAGGCCGCGCTCGATCGCCGCGCCGAGGTGCGTGCGATTGCCGTTCGCCTCGAGCGCATCGACGATCTGGAAAAGATCGTTGCGATTCCCG
Source organism: Thermoanaerobaculia bacterium (assembly GCA_036388835.1). GTDB lineage: Bacteria > Acidobacteriota > Thermoanaerobaculia > Gp7-AA8 > Gp7-AA8 > QHVT01. Next base: position 5,487 of record DASVRB010000325.1, read on the forward strand.
TCGATCGCGGTCGTCGAATGCGGACGCACCCCGCGATCGAACGTGTAGAGGCTCACGCTGTCGCCGTCGCGCGCCTCGCTGATGAACGACTTGATGCTCGCCTGCACATCGTCGAACACCTCGTTCTGGAGCATCGACCTGGACGTGTCGACGAGAAAAATCCAATCCACCGCGCCGCGCTCCTGCGCGCGCGCGGCTACCGCGGCAAACAGCAGTCCGACCGCAATCGCCAGTCGTCGTTTCATAGGCACCCCCAGCTCTAGGACACCGAGGGCGAATTTCTGTGGCGGCGGAGGGCGAAAAAACTTCACAGCCTTCCCGCCGGAGCCACAACGGCGACGCGCAGCGTCCAGGAGTGCGGTGGCGGAGCCACCGCTTTGGAGTGCGGGGGCG
>DASVRB010000326.1:0-2437 GCA_036388835.1 Thermoanaerobaculia bacterium
ATATCGCCGGCCGGCGTGTAGACGTAGACGACGAACGACAGCAGCGTGACGAAGTAGAAGAGGCGGCTCTCGCTCGTCTCACCTCGAAAGAGTGTGAAGAGGCCGATGGCGAGGTAGAGGAAGCCGATGAAGCTGAGGATCAGATACGCGTAGTCGACCTTCAGTTGCGGCGGCGTGTATTGAATGGTGGTCGGGACGCCGTTGCGCGCGATGAGCATCGGCACGCTCTGGCCGATCCTCCGAAGCGTCTTCTGCAAGCCTTCGACTTCGGTGGTCGGCGTGCCGGCAATCAGCCAGATCTCGTCGCCGGCGCGCAATCCCGCGGTCTCCGCGCCGCTGTTCGGATCGACGCTCTTCACGACGATCAGCCCCTGGTTGCGGCTGAAGGTGAAGTCGATCCGCTCGAACGAGGAGCGCTTCCGCTGGAACGAAACGAACGCACCGAGCACCACTCCCAGCGTGAGGATGGCAATCAGGGCGTTGACCAGCAGGGGCTTGCGCATGTCGGCGGCCGCAAGCGATTCAATGCAGGTGCCGCGCGAAACCGTGGGCTAAGCCGTTGATTCGAAACGTTGAATCTCGGGCCGATTTTCCGAACGCAAGTGTCGGCACTCCAACGGGTTGGATTTCGGCAGCGGTTTTTTGGAGGATTTTGGAAGAAAAGCTACGCCGTGACCGGAAACCTGCAGACTTCTTTCAGCATGCAGACGTCGCAGTTTTCCTTCCGCTGTTTGCGGCTGCAGAGATCGAGGATGCCGAGGCGGCAGAGCGCAAAGTCGTAGCGAACGGGATCGCTCGCGTCGAATTTTGCGAGGCGATCGGTCAGCGCGCGCGCCGCTTTCCAGTCCGCTGATTTGCGGTCGTTGAGGCCGAGGAACGTGGCGATGCGATGGATGTGCGTGTCGACCGGCATCACCAGTTTGGCGGGATCGACGAACGTCCAGAGACCGAGATCGGGCGCGGTGCGGCGCACCATCCAGCGGAGAAAAAGGTTCATCCGTTTGCACGCCGAGCCGTCGACGGGTGAGGTCAGCAGATATTCGAGCGCGGGCGTCGGATGCTGTGCGCCGGGTGCGTTGCGCAACGCATTGACGAACCGTGTGAGGGCCGGTGCGATATCGGCGGCGCCGCTGTCGTAGCCCTGCTCGAAGAGCGCGCCGAGCGAGCCGTGCTCGCGAACGGCGTACGCGAGCCGGCCGAGAAACGCGACGAGATCGGGTGTTTTGTGAAACCTGTGTGCGAAGCCTGCAAACCGTCGCGTCGCCTCGGCCGGATCGAACGCGGCGAGATAGCGGTACGGCGACGGCGTCATCCGCGCGAGGACGACGCCGATGTTCGCGACGATGGTCTCGGCGCGCCCGTACGCGAACGCGGCGGCGATCAGGCCGGCTACTTCCCGATCGCGCGGCTCGTCGAAACGGAGCACGAGCTCCAGCGGATCGGGAGAGATCGTGCTGACGTCGAATGTCGCCACGAGCGTGTCGAGCCGCTGCCGGAGCAGCTCGCCGCTAACTGGCCGCCGGCGTTTCATTGAGGAGGCGAACGTTTTTGATGGCGCGGCTTTTCACCGCGATGACGGTGTGCGGGGAGGTGAGGGCCTGCGTGACGGCCGAGCCGCGCGGCGGCGATTTCACTCCGCCGTCGACGATCAGCGTGTCGCCTTCGAGGCGCACGCCGCGCACGTCGAACGCATAGCCGCCGGTCGGACGCATGCCGCCGAAAAGGAAGATGACGGTGTCGGTCGCAAAGTCGGCCTGCGGCGGCTCGCTGCTGCCGATCATCGTTTCCCACGTGCGGCGATAGGTCGCCTCGTCGGTGACGACGATGTTCGCCGGCTGATCGGCCTGCGCGTACGTCGAGCTGCTGAGGGTGCGGAAGTCCATAGGTCCGGTTTGCGTCCCTTCCGCAACGGCGCCGTTCGCCGTGCACGAAGTGGTGAAGAGCAGCGCGGCGAGCAAGGCGAGCGAAGCGAAAGCTTTCATGTCGGCGCCAACAGCTTGGAACTCCTGCCGATTTCTGGCGTCATATAGCCATCATGCGACGTCTATCCGCTGCTCTCCTGCTCGTGCTCTGTCTCGCCGCACTGCCTGCCTCCGCCGCGATCAGCGGCTCGGTGATGAACATCGACGGCGCGCCGGTGGCCAATGCGCGCGTCTCGATCTTCACGTACGAAACCGCCGAGGCGGAGCGGATGCGGTTCCTGTCCGAGACGCCTGAGGCCGTGCCGCTCGCGACCGCGCAGACCGATGCGAAAGGGGCGTTCTCGCTCGAATCGCCAAAGCAGGCAGTGGTCCGACTGCAGATCAATGCGAATGGATACGTGCCGCTCGGCAGACGCGTCGAGCGCGACGAAGACGCGGGGGCGCTGATGATGCCGCGGGCCGATTCCGCGCGCACCGGCATCGTCACGAACGCGGCCGGCAAGCCGGTCGCGAAC
>DASVRB010000327.1:0-8127 GCA_036388835.1 Thermoanaerobaculia bacterium
CCGAGAGCGACCGCAAAAAAGTCGTTGATCAATGACACGCGCCCGATCGCGAACGTCTGCGCCAGCGCCGCCTCTTCGATGACCCAGCCGAGGTTCGTGATCTCCGCACGCGCGCCAAAGACCGGTCCGGCCACCGCGAAACAGGCCGCATCGATCGGGCTCGGGACACGCGCGAGAAAGTCGCGCAACAGCAGCTCGAACGTCGCGTACGCCGCGCTGTCGTAACGCAGCTCGATGTGCGTCGCGTCAACGTCGTCGACGTATCGCAGCAGAGTCTTCGTTCCGCCGACATCGCCGGCGAGCAGTCGCATGCGCGGAGTCTAGCAAGTCAAGCGACGGGGGAAGTCTTCGTGACGTGTCACGTACCGCCCTATGGCTCAGGACGAGGGCCCGACGCGTGCAGCGCCAGCTTCAGCGCCTTCAGATACACCCGATCGGCCTGCGGCCGTTTCAGGAGGCGCACGATCAGGTCGTCGGTCGATTGGGCGAGCGGACGGGCGATGCAGTCGAGCGGCGTTTCGGCGGCTTCCGAATGTGCGACCACCGCGCCCCCCTCGCGCTCGCGGCCGATCAGCGCTCTCGTGCCGTCGGCGAAATGCAGCTCGATGTTGCGAATGCCGGCGGCGTCGTTCTCGTGCAGCAGTTCCAGCTTCGCGTTCGCGCCGCCCTGCGCGTTGAGCCAGGCGGCGAACAGCATCGCCGCCGCGCTCGCGCCGAACCCGTTGCCGCCGCACGTCACCTGAACCGCGCGGATGGTGCGCAGCCGCTCGCGCATGTTCATCGGATCGAACAGCGTCGCGGTCGCGGCGCGCCATTCTTCGAGGCGCGCCCAGCTCAGATCGGCCGGCGCGGTGGTGGTCCGCTCGGCGATGCGCGAGACGAGCGCGAGATCGGACAGGCCGTTGAACTCGGACGAGTCGACGATCAGACGGTCGGCCGGTTCGAGCAGCGTCTCCGCGTAATCGCGGTTCTCCGCCGGAAGGTCGCCGACCCACCAGACCGCCACCGGCATGTCGGGCAGCAGCAGCGACTTCACGAGCGGCGCGATGTGATGCACGTGATCGCCCGCCGCGACGATGGACACTTCTTCGGAACAGACCTGCCGTCCGCCGCCGATGAGATGGCAGTTCGCGGAGATCCACGACGAGATGCCGGCGTCGCCGCGCGGATCTGCCTGGATGACGATGGTCCGCTGCGGCACCGAGGCGCTGGCGCGCGCGAGCACTTCGGTTGCGTGCGCGTGCTGCTCCGCGCTCCAGGTGTGCGCGACGACGTTCCACAACGCGGCGCGCGTGATGGCGCCGCTCTCGCCCTGCTTTTCCGCGCGCCAGAGATCGGCGAGCTGTTTCTCGATCGTGGTGACGTCGACGTGGACGTTTTCTCCCGCTACGGCCTGCGCCATTTGCGTCCGTCCTTTTCGATCAGTTCGTCGGCCGCCTCGGGGCCCCATTCGCCTGCCGCGTAAAAATGCGGCGGTCCGGGCTCGTCGCGCCACCGTTGCAGCAGCGGATCGAGCCACGCCCACGCCGTCTCGATCTCGTCGCGCCGCGCGAACAAGGTCGCATCGCCCAGCATGGTCTCGAGCAGCAGCCGTTCATACGCCTCGGGCGGCTCCGCGCCGAACGACGTCGCGTACCGGAACTCCATCGTCACCGGCGCGGTCTGCACTGTCGGCCCCGGCAGCTTCGAATCGAACTTGAGCGAGATCCCCTCGTCCGGCTGGATGCGGATCGCCAGCACGTTTGCATGCATCTTCATGCCGAGGCGCGAGAACAGTGGGTATGGTGCAGGACGGAAGTGAATCGAGATGTCGGTGACGCGCTTCGGCAGCCGCTTGCCGGCGCGCACGTAGAACGGCACGTCCGCCCAGCGCCAGTTGTCGACAAACATCTTCACCGCCGCGTAGGTCTCGGTGTTCGACCGCGGATCGACCTTCTCTTCACTGCGATACGCAACCGCCGATTCGCCGAGCACCGAGCCGGCCACGTACTGCCCGCGCACCGCTTCCTCGATCGGCCGCAGCGCGCGCAGCACCTTCACCTTCTCGTCGCGCACCGCATCGGCCTCGAACGCCACCGGCGGCTCCATGGCCACGAGCGACACGAGCTGCAGCATGTGGTTCTGAATGATGTCGCGCGTAATGCCGGCCGACTCGAAGTAGTTGCCGCGCTTCTCGACGCCGATCGACTCGGCGACGGTGAGCTGCACATGGTCAATGTATTGACGGTTCCAGAACGGCTCGAAGATGCCGTTGGCGAAGCGGAGCACGAGCAGGTTCTGCACGGTCTCTTTACCGAGGTAATGATCGATGCGGAAAACCTGTCGCTCGCGGAACGTCGCGACCGCGACGCGATTGAGCTCGTGCGCGCTCGGTAGATCGTGTCCGAACGGCTTCTCGATGATCACGCGTGTGTACGGACCGCGGCGCTCCGGATCGCAGACCATCTCCTCGCCGCCGAGGAACTCCGCGATCGGCGCAAAGAACTCGGGAGGGACCGCGAGGTAGTACAGACGGCGCCCGCCGGTACCGCGCGTGCGATCGAACTCGGTCAGCCGCTCGCGCAGTTTGTAGTACGACTGAGAATCGGTGAACTCGCCGGAAACGTAGAACAGCCCCCGCGCGAAGCTCTCCCAGATCTCGTCGTCGACCGGCCGCGTGCGCGCGTGCTCGTCGCACGCCTCGCGCATCGACGCGCGGAACTGCTCGTCCGTGAAATCGGCGCGCGACATCCCGACGATCGTCTGCCCCGGCGGCAGCAGCCCGTCGTGTGCGAGCGAATACAACCCGGGGATCAGCTTCCGCTGCGTCAGATCGCCCGACGCACCGAAGATCACGAGACAAGAAGGCTCCGGCACGCGCTCCTGCTCGAGCCCCTCGCGGAGTGGATTCGTTTGCATGGGGGGAGTCTAGTGCGGGCGAACGTAGAACGTAGAACGAGGAACACGGAACGTGCGAGCTTGGCCACCGCCGTTCCGTGTTCCGTGTTCTACGTTCTACGTTCACGGGGTATGCTCCGCCGCATGACGTGGCAATACTCACCGCGCGTTGCTGTCGTACGTGGTCTGCGCACTCCGTTCGCGAAATCGGGGACGCATTACAGCCATCTTTCGGCGCTCGATCTCGGCAAGCTGGTGGTCACGGAGCTCGTGCAGCGCTCCGGCCTCGATCCCTCCGAAATTCAGGAAGTGGTGTTCGGAAACGTCATCCCGTCGGTGAAGGCGCCGAACATCGCACGCGAGATCGTCCTCGGCACCGGTCTGCCGCGGAAGATCCCGGGATTCAGCGTGAGCATGGCCTGCGCGTCGGCAAATCAGGCCATCACCGCCGCCTCCGATCTGATTGCGCGCGGCTACGCCGACACGGTCGTGGCAGGCGGCTCCGAGTCGCTCTCCGACATTCCGATTCTCTTCTCGAAAAAGTTCTCCGACGCGCTGGTCGGCGCGAGCAAGCAGAAGAGCGTCGGCGGCAAGCTCGGCGCGTTCTCGAAGATCCGCCCGAAAGACCTCGCCCCCGACGCGCCGGCCATCGCCGAGTCGACGACCGGACTGACGATGGGTGAGTCGGCGGAGAAGATGGCGAAGGCGAACGGCATCACGCGCGAGGCGCAGGACAAGTTCGCCTTGCAGAGCCATCACCGCGCCTCGGAAGCGACGGAAAGCGGCCGCTTCAAAGAGGAAGTGATGCCGGTGGTGGTGCCGCCGTCGTTCGACAATGTGGTCGAAACGGACAATCTGATTCGCGGCGATTCGACGATGGAAGCGATGGCGAAGCTCCGGCCGGTGTTCGACCGCAAGTACGGCACGATCACGGCCGGCAATGCCTCCCCGCTCACCGACGGCGCGGCCGCGGTGCTGCTGATGTCGGAAGAGAAAGCGAAAGCAATCGGCGTGAAGCCGATCGGCTTCATCCGCAGCTACGCGTACGCGGCGACGGATCCGTTCGATCAGTTGCTGCAGGGCCCCGTCTTCGCGCTGCCGATCGCGCTCGAGCGCGCAAAGGTGAAGCTCGAGGAGATCGGCGTGATCGAGATGCACGAGGCGTTCGCCGCGCAGGTGCTGTCGAACATTCAATGGATCGGCTCGAAGAAGATCGCGCAGGAGAAGCTCGGCCTGAGCGCCCCGGTCGGCGACATCGACCCGGAAAAGATCAACCGCACGGGCGGCTCGATCGCCCTCGGACACCCGTTCGGCGCCACCGGCGCCCGCATCGTCACGACGGTCTGCAATGAGCTGCAACGCACCGGCGAACAGTACGCCCTGGTCACGGTCTGCGCCGCCGGCGGCATCGGCGTGGCAATGGTGTTGGAACGGGAGTGACCGACGAGAGGCCTCCGGCGGCCGGGCCACGGGCCCGGACCCGTTTGACAGGCCAAGCCTCCGCGACAGTCGTGCGCATTAACGAAGTGTGTCGCGGAGGCTTGGCCTGTTAACGGGGTCCGGGGCCTGTGGCCCCGGCCGCCGGAGGCCCCTCGTCGTCTCCCATTACAATCCCAGCCGATGCTCGTCAAAGCCGTCTGCCCGCACGATTGTCCTGACACCTGCTCCATGCTCGTCACCGTCGAGGATGGCCGTGCGACGCGTGTGGCGGGCGATCCAGATCATCCGGTGACGCAGGGCTTTCTCTGCACAAAAGTCGCGAAGTATCTCGAGCGGACCCATCACGAAGACCGCCTCCTCTATCCCCAAATCCGCGTCGGTGAAAAGGGTGAGGGAAAGTTCCGGCGCGCGACGTGGGACGAGGCGCTCGAGCTCATCGCGACCAATCTCCAGCGCGTCATTGAGGACGATGGGCCGCAGGCCATCCTGCCGTATTCGTATGCCGGCACCATGGGCCTCATTCAGGGCGAATCGATGGACCGCCGCTTCTTCCATCGCATCGGTGCGTCGCTGCTCGACCGCACCATCTGCGCGAGCGCCGGTTCCGAGGCGCTGAACGTGACGTACGGAACGCGGATGGCGCCCGACCCCGAGGACGTGCCGAACGCCAAGCTCGTCCTGCTGTGGGGCACCAACACACTCACCTCCAATCCGCATCTCTGGCCGTTCGTGCGCAAAGCCAAAGCGAACGGCGCGACCACCATCTGCATCGACCCCATTCGCACGCGCACCGCTGCAGCGTGCGACGAGCACATCCCCATTCGACCCGGCACCGACGCCGCGCTGGCGCTGTCGATGATGCATGTGCTCTTTCGCGATGGCTACGAAGACCGCCAGTATCTCGACGAGATGACCCACGGCTGGGAAGGGCTGCGCGACCGCGTGATGAATGAATACGCACCCGAGCGCGTCGCGCAGATCTGCCGCATTCCGGCCGCCACGATCGAAAGCCTGGCCACCCGTTACGGCGCAACGCGACCGACCTTCATCCGGTTGAATTACGGATTGCAGCGCCACGCGGGCGGCGGCTCGGCCGTGCGCGCGATCTCGATTTTGCCGGCGATCACCGGGGCGTGGAACTACGTCGGCGGCGGGGCGATGCTCTCGACTTCCGGCACCTTCTCGAAGCTCGACACCGCGTCGCTCGCGCGGAAAGACCTCAGCCCGACCGGCACGCGCACCATCAACATGTCACAGCTCGGCGAAGCGCTGACGAAGGTCAGCAATCCGGCGGTAAAGGCGATCGTCGTCTACAACTCCAATCCTGCCGCGGTGGCTCCGGATCGCGAGAACGTGATCGCCGGCTTCAAGCGCGACGATCTGTTCACCGTCGTGCTCGAGCACTTTCAGACCGACACCGCCGATTACGCCGACGTGTTGCTCCCGGCCACGACGCAGCTCGAGCACGACGATCTGCACAAGGCGTACGGCCACACGTTCGTGATGTACAACGCGAAGTCGATCGAGCCCCTCGGCGAGTCGCTGCCGAACTCCGAGATCTTCCGCCGGATCGCCGCGAAGATGAACCTCGACTTTCCGGAGCTGCAGGAGAGCGATGAAGAGATGATGCGCGGCATTCTGCGGGCGATGCCGTTCACGCTCGAGGAGCTGCGCGAACAGAGCTCGATCCGCCTCGACATCGAATCGCCGCATCGTCCGTTCGCGCGCGGCACGCGCCTGCCGACGCCGAGCGGGAAGATCGAGATCGACTCCGCGCGCGCCGCCGAGCACGGCCTCGATCGCCTGCCTGAATATGTTCCGCCATACGAATCGGAAGAGCGCGATCCCGAGCTCGTGCGCCGGTTTCCGCTCGCGCTCATCTCCCCTCCCGCGCATTCGTTTCTCAACTCCACGTTCGTCAACGTCGCGTCGCTTCGTCGCGCCGCGGGCAAGCCGACGCTGGAGATTCATGAAGACGACGCGACGTCGCGCGGCATCGCCGCGGGAGCGATGGTCACGATCTACAACGATCGCGGTGCCTTCACCGCCGAGGCCGTGATCACCGATCGAGTGCGCCCGGGCGTCGTTTCCGCGCCGTCGGTGTGGTGGCCGAAACTGACTCCCGGCCGCACCAACGCCAATCACACGACGTCGCAGGCCGTGACCGACATCGGCGGCGGCGCGACGTTCTACGACAACCAGGTCGAAGTGCAGCCGCTTTGATCCGGCGCGTTCTTCCGTTCGCGGCGCTGCTGGTTTGGTGCGGCGCTCTCGTGGCGCTGCGGCTCGAGCGCAGCAACAGCGCGTCGTACGCATTTCTGATCTGGAACCTCTTCCTCGCGGCGATTCCGTTCGGCGCCGCACTGGTCGTCGACGCGCTCGACCGGATGCGCAAACTCGTAGCGCTGCAGTGGTTCGGTCTCGTGGTCTGGCTGCTGTTCCTGCCGAACGCGCCGTACATCGTCACCGACTTCATTCACCTGCGGCAGCGTCCCGGAATCCCGCTCTGGTTCGACGTTCTGCTGCTCATTTCGAGCGCCGGAACGGGCCTGCTCCTCGGCTACGGCTCGGTGATGATCGTGCAGCGCATCATCGCCAGACGCCACGGCCGGAAGAGCGGCTGGTGCGTGGCGATCGTGTCGCTCCTGCTCTCCGCCTTCGGCATTTACCTCGGCCGCTTTCTGCGCTGGAACAGTTGGGAAATCCTGAGCGACCCGCTGCCGCTGTTCGTCGACATTGCCGCGCGCCTCATGAACCCGCTCGACCATCCGACCACGCTCGCCGTCACCGTTCTGTTCGGCGTCGCCCTCACCCTCGGCTACATCGCGCTGCACGCGTTGAGCGAAACGGGACGCGACGACGCTCGCGATGTACAATAACTTGCCTTCCCATTTCCGCTGAGAGAGAGACAAATGAAAACCTTTTTTGCCGCACTGACGCTCGTCGTCTGTGCAACAGCAGCGCATGCTGCGTTCCCCGCGACCGAAGTCTTCCTGCCCGCTGTCGGCCGGATCGAAGGAAGCGGCGCGCAGTTCTACACGACCGTCTGGGTGACGAATCCGTCGTCTACAGCTAGTGTCGACGTTCAGATTCAGTACCTCATCGCCGGGCAGAGAAACCTCAATCCCGCCACGTTCACCGACTCGCTCGCGCCGCGCGAGACGAAGACGTACGAGAACTTTGCGGAGTCGGTCTTCGGGATCGTCAACGTTCTTGGTGCCGCGCGCCTCCGCGCATCGTCCGAGATCCTCGTCTCCGCGCGGATCTATTCGAAGCAGAACGGCGACACCGACGCACGGACGTACGGCGGCGTCTTTTCGGCAATTCCGGCGCGCTTCGCCGTCGGCGCTGGCGAGCTCGCGACGCTGCACGGCGGCCGGCAGAACGCCGACTTTCGCTACAACATCTTCCTGGTTGAGACGACTGGCAACGATGCGAGCGTCACGCTGACGGCGCGCGGATCGGGAGGCAGTTCGTCTCAACTGACGCTCTCGCTCGGCGCGTTCGAGCAGCGCATCGTGCCTCTCGGCGCGATCGTGTCCGGCGACTTCAGCGATGGCTCGATCGAGGCCGCGGTCACCGGCGGCAACGGCAGGATCGTCCTGGCCGGTTCGCAGATCACGAACGGCAGCAGCGACAGCGCCCTATTCGAAATGGCGTTCCGTTCGGCGCTGCTCGACGCGGTCGCCGGACCTGCCGGTCCTCAGGGACCCACCGGCCCGCAAGGACCGGCCGGCGAGCGGGGCGCTCGCGGACCGGCAGGACCTGCCGGCGCGACCGGCGCGACGGGACCCGCGGGAGTGGCGGGTG
>DASVRB010000328.1:0-6702 GCA_036388835.1 Thermoanaerobaculia bacterium
GATGTCGACGAAACGCTGCGACTGGCCGGGCGAGAGCGTGAACATCAGCGGAGCGCTCTCACTCGCCACCGGCATCTCGAGCGCGATGTCGACGTCGGCGGGGCCGCTGTTCGCGATCTCGACGTCGGTGAGCCAGCGGCCGGGGACGCCGAGGACATTGCCGACTACCGGGACGATCGACGTCGACACTTCCTGCGCCCGCGCGGAGCTTGCGGCGAGAAAGAACAGCGCGATTCCGAGTCGGAACAACCTCATCCGGACCTCTGACGCGTCAGATTATGTGTGAGTTTCAAACGAAGTGCGGACGGAGCACGCGGGTGCCGACCACGAGGAGCTTCTGCAGCGTCGACAGCGACAGCCGCTCGCGCACCGCGGCCAGCGGATCCTTCCGCAGTTTCGCCAGCACCGTCGCATAGACGCCGCCCATCAACAGCGTCGGAAACCGGGCGTCGAAAGCGAGCTCGCCCAGCAGCGGCTCCGCCTCGCGGAAATAGCGTTCGGCGCGCGCGATCTGAAACTCGATCAGCGCGCGCACGCGATCGTTCTCCGCGCGCTCCAGCAACTCGCGCTCGCTGACGTTGAAGCGGCGCAGCTCTTCGCGCGGGATGTAGATCCGGTCGCGCGAAACGTCGTCGCCGACGTCGCGCGTCACGTTCGTCAACTGCAGCGCCGTCGAGAGATTGCGGCCGTACTCGAGCGCCTTGTCGGTGCGATAGCCGAAGATCGAAAGCGAAATGTCGGAGATCGACGTCGCCACGTAATCGCAGTACTGCAGCAGCTCGGCGAACGTTTCGTACCGCGTCTTCGTCATGTCCTGCCGGCAACCGTCGATCAGCGCGACGAACGCGCTCTTCGGAATCGCGAAATGCTGCAGCGCGTCGGCGAGAGCGATCGTGATCGGATGAGTGGGAGTGCCGGCGTACGCGGCATCGAGCTCGCGCTGCCACGCGTCGAGGCGCGACATGCGTAATGCGGTGGTGTCGTCGAGTGCTCTTTGTGTCATCCCGCGCGTCAGCGCGGGATCCCCTGCCGAAGCAGAAGGCCGTCGCTTGTCGGCAGGGAATTCCGCGCTGACGCGCGGAATGACACCCGTGGGGATCGCGCTTGCCAGCGCATCGACATCGAAGTCTTCCTCGTCGGCGATGTCATCGGCGAAGCGGCAGTACGCATACGCCGCGTACACCGCGCGCCGCTTCACGTTCGGGAGAAAGCGGAAGCCGACCGAAAAGTTTGCGCCGTGTTTGTGGGTGATGCGGCGGCAAAAGTCGTACGCCTCATCGACCGTCACGGCGTGACTTCTCCGAGCGGCGGCACTTTCATTTCCGTGTCGCGCGCGCGGCACCAGTGCGCTTCCGGCTTGTGCTGGCAGCGTCCGCTGTGACGCCAGACGCGCTGCACGATCGGCGCGAGCAGCGCCTTCCACCACGTTGCCGCGTGCCATCCGCTGAGATAGCGATAGAAGTCCTTCGCCCGCGCCGCCTGCTTCACGAAGATCGCGAGGCCGGTGTTGCCGCCGGCTTCGTACAGAAAGCGGTTCACGAGACTGGTGCGCTGCTTCGACGCGAGCGCCTTGGTCCAGAGCTCGTTGAAGTCACGCTGCTCGAGGATGCTCTGCGCCGCGAGCGCGCCGCTGGTGAGGGCGTAGCGGATGCCGAGGCCGAAGAGATAATCCTGAAAACCAGCAGCCTCGCCGACGTAGCGTGCGGTGCCGCGCATCGCCGATTGCTTGAGGTGAAAGTTCATGTACGAGTAGCCGGTGCGCGTTTCCGCCGGAATCTCGAACGGATTCGCGCGGCGCGCCGCGGCGAGAGAATGCTCGAAGTAGTCGTCGATCTTCTTGAAGTCGGCCACGATCGCGCAGCCGAACGTCGCCACACCGTCGAGGATGAAAAAGTACGAGTAGCCGCCCGGCGCGAGGTGATGGTTGAAGAAGACCTCGACCCGCTCGGCGTCGGTGGTGTGCCACGTCATCTCCCGCGCGAGGCCGTCCGGCGAGGCGGGGCCGGTGGCGACGATATCCGCCTCTTCCGGCTTCAGGCGGCTGTTGAAGATGACGCGAGCGCCCGCGCGGCGTGCCTGCGCGAGGAGGCCGCGGTCGAGCGTTCCATCCTCGGCACCGCGTTTGATGAAGTAGCCGTACGGCTTGCTGCTGCGGATCGTGCGGGCGCGGTTGCGGTGATCGTAAAAGGTAGCCGTCGTGACGGGGCGAAAGTAAAAGTCGGGCTCGATGCCGATGCGGGCAAGGAACTCCGGCACCGGCTCCGTTTCCGAGGCTGCTTCGAGGATTTGCAGGTCACCGATGAAGCGCATGCCGACATCGCGTTTCGCCTCGTGCACCTCCACGTCGCGGCCGGCGCGGGCGAGTGCGATTGCGGCGGCGAGGCCGGATGGTCCCGCGCCTGCAATGCGGATGGTCTTGGTCATGGTCAAGTCGCGGTATGGTATCGCGCCGTTCACTACATGAATTCCGAGACAACTGAAGAAGTCGAAGCCCCAGCCGAGCCCGCGTCCGCCGCCGAACGCGCGGCCGCACCGAAACGTTTCGGTGGCTACGCCGCGCTCGTCGCCGCCGGAATTCTGCTGAGCCGCGTCGCCGGCCTCATTCGCACGAGCGTCTTCGCGCATTACCTCGGCGCGTCGCCGGCGGCCGACGCATTCAACGTCGCGCTGAAGGTGCCGAACTTTCTGCAGAACCTCCTCGGTGAAGGCGTGCTCTCCGCGTCGTTCATCCCCGTCTACTCGCGGCTCGTCTCGCGCGGCGACGCAAAAGAGGCCGATCGCGTCGCGGGCGTCTTCGTCTCGTTCCTGGCCGTGCTCGTCGTCATCGTCGTCTGCGTCGGTGTGCTCGCCGCGCCGCTGATCCTCGCCGTGACCGTGCCGGGCCTCGATCCGCCCGTGATGGCGATGGCCGTGAAGTACACGCGGATCATGTTTCCCGGCGTCGGTCTGCTCGTGCTGTACGCGTGGGCCCTCGGCGTGCTGAATACCCATCGCCAGTTCTTCATCGGCTACGTCGCGCCGGTGCTCTGGAGCGCGGCCATGATCGCGACGCTGGTGATCTTCGGCATGCGCATGAAGGGCTTCGAGCTCGCCACCGCGCTCGCGTGGGGGACGCTGATCGGCTGTGCGTTGCAGTTCGGCATCGAGATCCCGTTCGTGCTCAAACATGCGCGCAACCTCTCGTTCGGCCTCGACCGAACGCTCCAGCCGGTGCGCACCATCTTCCGCAACATCGGTCCCGTCGTCGGCGGCCGCGGCGTCGTGCAGATCAGCGCGTACATCGACACGTTCATCGCCTCGATGCTGCCGACCGGCGCCGTCTCGACGCTGCTGTACGCGCAGACGATCTACACCTTGCCGGTGTCGGTATTCGGCATGTCGGTCGCGGCGGCCGAGCTGCCGCAGATGGCGGGGGAGAAAGGCACCGACGAAGAAGTGAAGCTCGCGTTGCGGCGGCGCCTCGATCGCGGACTGCGCCAGGTCACGTTCTTCGTGGTACCGACCTCGGTGGCGTTCGTTCTCCTCGGGCGCATCTTCATCGCGGCGCTGTACCAGCGCGGCGTGTTCAACGCCGACACGACCCTCCTGGTCTGGTACATCCTCGCCGCCGCGACGTTGGGCCTGCTGGTCTCGACGCTCGGGCGTCTCTACTCGTCGGGCTTCTACGCGCTGCACGACACGCGAACGCCGTTCCGCATTGCGCTCACGCGCGTGAGCGTCAGCGCCGCCCTCGCGCTGCTGTTCGCGTTTCCGCTGCGCTGGATCTTTCCCGCGATTGCCACGTCGCTCGGATTGGCGATCCCGCGCGTGAATGGCGGCGCGCTCGCTCTCGGTGTGGTCGGGATCAGCACCGCCTCGTCGATCGGTGCGTGGGTCGAGTTCTTCCTGCTGCGCCGCAACATGCGCGAGCGGATCGGCCGCGGCATGCCGCAAGGCACATATCTAATGAGTGTCTGGACCGCCGCGCTCTGGGGCGGTGTGGCCGGACTCGCGGCCGACCTCTACATCGCCCGTTGGCTGGTGCCGCATCTGCCGATGCCGCTCATCGCGCAGGCGCTCATCGTCACCGGCGCGTTCGGCGTCGTCTACTTTGCGGCCGGCTACGCGTTGCGTCTTCCGGAAGTGACGGCGACGCTCGGCAGAGTGTTCAAGCGGTTCAGGCGATGAGCGACATCGTGAAGGTGTACGCGTGCGGCAATCCTGCGCTCGTGCCGCTCATCGAGTCGCTGCTGAACGACGCCGAAATCGAGTTCATGATCAAGGGAGAGAGCGTGCAGCAGCTCTTCGCGGCCGGCCAGTTCGGCGGCATGAGCTACGCGATGGGACCGGTGGAGTTCTGGGTGCGCGAGGACGATCGTGCAGAGGCGATCGAGATTCTCGCGAAACTCGACGCCGCCGAGCCGTGACGGGCCGGCTTCTTGCTACCATCCCGCGCCGTGACGGAAATCCCGGTTGAACAGCCGGTGGGGATGACAGGCGCGCGGGTCGCGGACATCGACGTCGACCCCGCCGAAGCCTTGCTCGAGGTGAAAAACCTCCGGACCTCGTTCGGGTCCGTGCATGCAGTCGACAACGTTTCGTTCAACGTGCGCCGCGGAGAAGCGGTGGCTCTGGTCGGCGAATCGGGTTGCGGCAAAAGCGTGACCGCCATGTCGATCATGCGGCTCATCGCGCCGCCCGGAAAGATCACCGCCGGCGAGGTGCGCTTCAAAGGGCAGAACCTCGCCTCGATCTCCGAGCGCGACATGCGCAACGTGCGCGGCAACGACATCGCCATGGTCTTCCAGGAGCCGATGACGTCGCTCAACCCGGTCTTCAAGATCGGCGCGCAGGTGGCGGAAGCGATTCGCCTCCACCAGAAAGTCTCGAAGAAAGAGGCGTGGCAGAAAGCGGGGGAGATGCTGGAGCTGGTCTCGATCCCCGACCCGCACAAACGGCTGCACGACTACCCTCACCAGCTTTCCGGCGGTATGCGCCAGCGCGTGATGATCGCCATCGCTCTTTCCTGCAATCCGGAACTGCTGATCGCCGATGAGCCGACCACCGCGCTCGACGTGACGATCCAGGCGCAGATCATGGAGCTGCTCGCATCGCTCCAGAAGAAGCTCGGCCTCGCGGTGCTGCTGATCACGCACGATCTCGGCGTGGTCGCGGAGTTCTGCGAGCGCGTCATCGTCATGTACACCGGCCGCGTCGTCGAAGACGCACCGGTCCGCGAGCTGTTCGGCAATCCATCGCATCCCTACACGCGCGGTCTGCTCAAATCGCTGCCCGGCGCCGCAATCGTCGCCGGCGACGGCACTCCGGTGAACCGTTTGCCGACCATCACCGGCATGGTCCCGCCGATCACGAACCTGCCGCAGGGCTGCAAGTTCAATCCCCGCTGCCCCGACGTGATGCCGATCTGCCTCGGCAACGAGCCGGCCCTGATGCCGACCGCGCCTGGCCAGTCGGCGCGGTGCTATCTGCATGGGGATGAGGCGGACCCGGAACGCCTGGAAGCCGGATTGAGGATGAAGAATTGAGGATTGAGGATGACGACAAATGATCGCCGCAGAACGCTTCCTCAATCCTCAATCCTCAATCTCGTTCGTCGCGAGCCGGAGGCGAGCGTTGAACGATAAGCCCTTCTTCCCCGGCGACGACATCACCGGCGGGCTGACGACGCCCGCGGACCAGACGGCGCGTCAGATCGATCGCGACGCGAAACCGACGCACGATCCGAACGAAAAGTCGTCGCCGCAGATCACACCGAAACTGCCGATGGGGATGGGCGAGCCGCTGCTGGTCGTCCGCGATCTGAAGAAATACTTCCCGGTGAAGCGCGGCATCCTTGCACGGGTCGTTGCGAACGTGAAGGCGGTCGACGGCATCAGCTTCGGCGTCGCCCGCGGCGAGACGCTCGGCCTGGTCGGCGAGTCGGGCTCCGGAAAAACGACCGTCGGACGCTGCATCCTCCGACTGATCGAGCCGACCGACGGCGATGTGTCGTTCGAAGGAACGGACGTCCTCTCGCTCAACGGTGGCGACATGCGCCGCATGCGCCGCAACATGCAGATCGTCTTTCAGGATCCGTATGCGTCGCTCAACCCGCGCATGACCGTCGGCGCGATCGTCGCGGAGCCGCTCACGATCCACGGCGGCCTCACCGCCGCGCAGCGCAACGACAAAGTCGCGCAGCTCCTCGAGAAAGTCGGCCTCAGTCCCGACTATCGCAAGCGCTTCCCGCATCAGTTCTCCGGCGGCCAGCGGCAGCGCATCGGCGTCGCGCGCGCACTGGCCACGAATCCGAAGTTCCTGGTGCTCGACGAGCCGGTCTCCGCGCTCGATGTTTCGGTGCAGGCGCAGGTCGTCAATCTGCTGCAGGACCTGCAGGAAGAGCTCGGCCTGACCTATCTCTTCATCGCGCACGATCTCTCCGTGGTCGAGCACATCTCCACGCGCGTCGCGGTCATGTACCTCGGCAAGATCATGGAGCTGACCGACCGCCGCTCGCTGTACGACGATCCGCTGCATCCGTACACGAAGGCACTGCTCTCCGCCGTGCCGATCCCCGATCCGACCGTGAAGAAGACGCGCATTCTGTTGAAAGGCGACATCCCGACGCCGCTCAACCCGCCGAGCGGCTGCGTCTTCCACACCCGTTGCCCGATCGCGCAGTTCCCGATCTGCAAGACCGAAGTTCCGCCGCTGGTCGAGCAG
>DASVRB010000329.1:0-5703 GCA_036388835.1 Thermoanaerobaculia bacterium
GCGATTGATCAGTGTCGTCTTTCCAGCGCCGGACGGACCGGAGACGATGAACAACGTCCCGTCCGAGTGGAAATTACTCGACATTCTGGACCTGCTCGCGGATGCGCTCCACCTCGGTTTTCAATTCTACGACGAGCGTCCGAATGGCCGCGGAGCGCGACTTCGAGCCCATGGTGTTGATCTCGCGAATCGTTTCCTGCGACAGGAAATCGAGCTTCTTGCCGGCCGCTTCTTTCCCGCCGATCGCTTTCTCGATCTGATCGAGATGATGCGCGAGCCGCGTCAGCTCTTCGGCGATGTCGCCCTTCTCCACCATCATCACCACTTCCTGCGCGATCCGCTCCTGCGACACCTCGGTATTCGCCATCGCGGCGAGCTCCTGCACACGCTGCTGATAGCTCGCTAGCAGCTCGCCGCGCACTTCGTCGCGATGCGCGGAGAGTTGGCCGGTCAGCGAACGGATCGACTGCACGCGCGCGGAGATGTCGTCGCGCAGCGAAACACCCTCGCGCTCGCGCAGCTCGCGCATGGCGCCGAACGCGTCGCGCACGAGCTGCGTCAGCGATTCGCGCTCCTCGTCCGTGACCTCGGAATCGTTCGCTTCCACGTGCAGCAGGTCGGGCACGCGCATCAGGTCGCTCCCGGTCATCGATGAGCCGAGGCCGAGCTCTTCCGCGATCGACCGGAGTTGCGGAATGACGGAGTTCGCGATCTGCGTGTTGATGCGGACGTTGTATTCGGGCTGCTGCGTCCGCTGAATGCGAATCGAGAGGTCGACCTTGCCGCGCGAGAAAAACTCCGAGGCCAGCGCGCGCAGCGGCGCCTCGAGATCCCACATGTATTCGGGCAGACGCACCGATACTTCGAGAAAACGATGGTTGACGCTCTTGGTCGTCACCGTCGCGAAAAAGCGCGCGGAGAGCGCGCCGGAAGCGCGGCCGAAGCCGGTCATCGAATGAATCATTTTCCGTTCACCAACTGCTCCGCCTCCTCGGCGATCTCGTGCATGGCTTTCTCGACTTTCACGCGCCACTCCTCGACGTCGCCATCACGCGGCACGACGATCGGCTGGCCGTAGACATAGACCGATTTCGTGAATGGCCAGGGGACGACCATCCGGTCCCACGATGCGAGCAACTTTTTTTTTTAGCGGCAAAGGCCATCGGCAGGATGGGCAAGCCGGTCATCTGTGCCGCAAAGACCACGCCCGGCTTGGCGACGCGAGCGGGACCCTTCGGCCCGTCGGGCGTGAAGACGAGATTGCTCCCCTTGCGCGCGCGGCGGATGAACTCGCGCAACGCTTCGTTCGCGCCACGCGAGGACGAGCCGCGCACCGTCCCGACGCCGTACCAGCGGAAGACGCGCGCGATGATCTCGCCGTCTTTCGAGCGCGAGGTCATGACCGTGATCGGGTCGCGGTACTTCGAATGCAGCATCAGCAGCAGATGCGCATGCCAGAACGAGAGGATGTACTGCGGCGTGTTCTCGATTCGCTCCGGATGCACGTGCGTGGCGCGCAGCGAGCCGTTCAATACGCGGATGAAAATCGTGGCGAGGATGTAGAGGATTCGTCTGCCAATCCGGCCCATCATGCGGTCACCTCGTCATCGACGAATTGCAAGTCATACAGTTTCCGGTAAACGCCGCGGCGCGCCAGCAGCTCTTCATGCGTGCCCGCCTCGACGATCCGCCCTTTGTCGAGCACCACGATCTTGTGTGCGCTGCGAATGGTGGAGAGGCGATGCGCGATGACGAGCGTGGTGCGGCCGCGCATCAGGTTGTTCAGCGCCTGCTGCACGAGGCGCTCGGACTCGGTGTCGAGCGCCGACGTCGCTTCGTCGAGAATCAGGATCGGCGGATCCTTGAACAGCGCGCGGGCGATCGCGAGACGCTGGCGCTGACCGCCGGAAAGCAGCACGCCGCTCTCCCCGATCGGCGTGTCGTAACCCTGCGGCAGGTTCGCGATGAACTCGTGCGCGTTCGCCGCTTTCGCGGCATCGATCACCAGTTGCTCGTCGACGTCCGAGCGCCCGTACGCGATGTTGTTGCGCACCGTGTCGTTGAACAGCACCACTTCCTGCGTCACAAAACCCATCAGCCGGCGCAGCGAGATGAGCGTGGCGTCGCGGACGTCGGTGCCGTTGACGGTGATGCTGCCTTCGGTGACGTCGTAGAAGCGCGGCAGGAGATTCACGAGCGTCGACTTGCCGGCGCCGCTGCCGCCGACCAGCGCCACGATCTCTCCCGGCGCGACGTCGAGATCGACATTGCGCAGCACCGGCTCGTTGCCGTACGTGAAGGTCACGCCTTCGTAGCGAATGCCTTTGCCGACGCTCTCGATGGCAACCGCGTCGCTCTTCTCGGTGACGTCGTTCGGAACGTCGAGCATCCGGAACACGCGCTCCGCCGCCGACAGCGCGGTGTTGAGCGAGAGGTTCACTTTGTTCAGCTTTTTGATCGGCGCGTACATCAGCGCGAGCGCGGTCAGGAAGCTGACGAACTCGCCGGTCGACAGCGTGCCGGCGGCGATGCGCGACTGCGCGTAATAGAAGAGCGCGACCATGCAGAGGCCGGCCAACAGTTCCATCACGGGCGAGGTCAGCGCCTGAATGCGCTGCGCGCTGAGGTTCCAGCGGAGATGCTTGCGCGTCGCCTCGCGAAACCGGGTGATCTCGAACGGCTCCATCGTGAATGCCTTCACGATGCGCACGCCGCGGATGGTTTCTTCGAGCAGCGTTGCGATCTCCGCCATCCGCTCCTGCGAGCGATGCGTGGTCTTGCGCAAGCGCTTTCCGAACTGCACGACCGGCGCAACGATGAGCGGCGCACCGATGAGACTGACCACCGCGAGCACCGGGTTCATGTAGAAGAGATAGAGGATCAGCCCGATCAGCGTCACCGATTCCTGCAGCAGGTCGCCCATGCGCGTCGACACGGCCGCCTGAATCGCATCTGCATCCGACACGACGCGGCTGACCATCTCGCCCGTCGATCGTTTCGTGAAGAAGCCGTGGCTCTGATGAATCATCCGCTCGTACAACTGATTGCGGAGATCGCGCACGGTGGAGAGTCCGACTTTTTGAAACGAGTACTCGGAGAGGAAGGACGTGACCGCACGCACCGCGAAGACGATCAGCAGGATCGTGAGGACGCGGCTCCACTTCTTCGACGGCTCGGAGTTCCACCAGCCATCGAACTTTTGTTTCGCGCGGTAGACCGGCGGCAGGTTTTCTTTGAGGAAATGCTCGGCGGCCGAGGCGCGCGGATTCTCCGGCTGGACCACGCGCCGCGCCGATGGCGGCGCGAGCACGTCGTCGAACAGCGGCTGCACCATCGCGGCGAGCACCGTCTGCGTCAACGCGAACACGATCATCGACCCGAAGGCGACGATCGTCCAGGCGCGGTACGGACGGAGATAGCGGTAAAGCCTTCTGAGAACGCTCATCGAGGTGGGAACGTCAGCGGCGAACGGCGAGTGCGGGCGCGTTCATCGTTCATGCGGCATCGTTCTTCGCCAGTCTAGCGATTTCTTCCGCGACGCGGCGTGCGGCGCCCGGCTCGCCGAGTTTCCCGCGCACTTCTTCGAGCTGCGCGCGCACGAGCTCGTACCGCTCCGGCGCGACGAGCACCCGCACTTCCGAGGCGATCCGCTCGCCGTTCACCTCGTCCTGCAGCAGCTCCGGCACCACGCGCTGACCGGCGACGATGTTGACGAGCGAAAAGTGCGGCAGCCGCACCAGCGTCTTCGCGAGGAGGTAATTCGCGCGGCTGAGGCGATACATCACGACAACGGGCGTGCCGAGGATCGCCGACTCCAGCGTTGCCGTTCCGGATGACGACAGCGCCACGTCCGCCGAGGCCACCCCTTCGCCGCGATCGTTCGGCAGGATCGGCACCTCGATGCCGCGCTCGCGCATGATCCGCTCGAGCGTCTCGCGCGCGATGGTCGGCGCCTGCATCACGAACGCGTGTACGTTCCGCTCGCTGCGCAGCAGCGCGACCGCGTCGAGCATCGGCGGCAACAACGACTGCACTTCCATCCTGCGCGAGCCGGGCAGTAGCGCGATGCGCAGCTCGTCGGGATTGCGCTGCGGCCGCTGTACGGCGCCGAGCTGCTCGATGAGCGGATGGCCGACGTATGTCACCGGCACGTCGTGCTTCCGATAGAACTCTTCTTCGAACGGAAAGATCACGACCATGCGATCGACGTATTTCGCGATGTGCCGCACTCTCCCCTTCCGCCACGCCCACAATTGCGGCGAGATGTAATAGACGACGCGCAGCCCGAGCTCTTTGCAGCGCTTCGCCACGCGCAGGTTGAAATCGGGATAATCGACGAGCAGTACGGCGTCCGGCCGCTCCTGCGCAATGCGCTCGATGAGCTCATTGAAGACGCGGCGGAACATCGGGAGATGCTTCAGGACGTTGAACAATCCGACGATGCCCATCTCCCGCGCGTGGTGCAGCAGGGTCATGCCGTGCGCGGCAAGGAGGTCGCCGCCAATGCCGAACATCTCGAGCTTCGGATCGAGTTTTTTCAACTCTCCGACGACCTCGGAGGCGTGCAGATCGCCGGATGCTTCGCCGGCGACGATCGCTAACTTCATTTGCCGAGTGGAAACGGGAACATCAGCCAGCCGAGGGCGATGCCGCCGAGGAACAGCGCACAGAAGGTGATGAGGAAAGAGCGAATGCGATCGCGCCGATCGTGCTTCCACAGCAGCGCGAAGAACGCCGCCGTGCTCGCGGCGTAAATGAACATCAACGTCATGTGACCGCGCAGGAAACTCACGGCTTCGACCCCATGCTGATGTCATAGCAGTCGAGGACGAGCAGCAAATTCATGAGCCCTGCACTGAGTGTGAACATCCGGCCGTATTCGAAGGTCGCGGACGAGACAGTGCCGTGCGGCCCGAGCGCTTGCGCAATGAAATACAACGCGCCGGAGCCCATCGAGGCGAGGCTGGCCAGTTTCGTGAGAAGCGAGTCCTGCGCCTCGCGCAGCGAATAAAGACTGCCGTCGACGGCCAGACCGACCGTAAAAAGGAGAACCACAATGGCGAAAAACGCGCCGGCGCGCGCGCGGCGTCCAAGATAGAAATGCCCCGCGCCCGGAACAACGAAGGCCAGCAGCATCGCGAAAATGGCGCGCGCCGTCATTCCGAGAAAGAGGCTCCGTTCAATTCAGCAAAATGCGGCAGGAGCTTGTCGTACGTGACGTCGAGCTCCTCCGGCACCAGGCGGATGCGCGCCGTGACGGTCATGAAGTTCGAGTCGCCGCCCCAGCGCGGCACAATGTGCATGTGATAGTGGTCGGCGACGCCCGCACCAGCCACCGCACCGAAATTCATCCCGACATTGAAGCCGTCAGGCCGATACACATCAGACAAAACCCGCTGCGCCTCGGCCGTCAGTCGAATGAGCGCGCGCAGCGAGCGATCCTGCGATTCGAATAATCGAGCCTCGTGCGCCACCGGCGCGACCATCAAATGGCCGTTCGTATACGGGAACTTGTTCAGCATCACCAGCACGTCGTCCGTACGAAAGAGCGTGAGCGCGTCACGCATGTTCTCGATCGTTGCGGCGATACAGAAGATGCAGCCGGATGGCTGATCGGACTTCGGGGCGGTCAAGTAGTTGAATCTCCAGGGGGTGAAGAGCGTCTGCATGGGATTGAGGATGAAGGATTGAGGATTGAGGATG
>DASVRB010000330.1:0-4474 GCA_036388835.1 Thermoanaerobaculia bacterium
AGCCACTGTTGCCCAAGGCTGAACGCGCGCGCGTCGGGGCAGGCGCGGTCCGGGCGAAAACAAGGGCAGCCGGCCCCGCCGGCCCGCCGGAGGCGCTCCCGTCGTTCCTTCCCCGGCGCCTACCGCAGCGTCCGCTCGAACAGGGCGAGGATGCGCTTGTACTCGTCTGCCCAGCTCGTTGGTTCTGCGAACGTGTGATCCTCCAGCGGGTACATCGCCACCTCCCAGTTCTCCTTTCGCAGCTCGATCAGCCGTTGCGCCAGGCGAACCGTGTCCTGGAAATGCACGTTCACATCGATCACCCCGTGACAGATCAGGAGCGCGCCCTTTAGACCTTCCGCGAAATAGATCGGCGACGAGCGGCGGTAGGCCTCCGGGTCCGTCTGGGGAGTGTTCAGGATGTTCGACGTGTAGCCGTGGTTGTAGTGCGCCCAGTCCGTCACGGGACGCAGCGCCGCGGCCGAGGCGAAAACATCCGGGGCCGTGAACATCGCCATCAGCGCGATGAAGCCGCCGTAACTGCCGCCGTAAATCCCCATCCGCTTCGGATCGACCTGGTGCTCGCGGGTGAGCCATTGCGCCGCGTCGAGATGGTCGTTCAGATCTACCCCGCCCATGTGCCGGTAAATCGCCGTGCGCCAGTCGCGGCCGTAGCCTGACGACGCGCGGAAATCGAGGTCGAGCACCAGATAGCCGCGCTCCATCAGCAGGTGATGAAACATGTACTCGCGAAAGTACGTCGACCAGCCGCGATGCACGTTCTGCAGATAGCCGGCGCCGTGCACGAAAATCACGGCCGGGCCGCCGTTCCAGTTTGCCGGCTTGTAGATGCGGGCCGGCACCTGCGCACCGTCGCGTGCGGGGACGTGCACGATCGGCACGTCCAGCCACGGATACGCGTGGAACTCCGGCGCCGGAGAGGTCGTGGCGCGCGCCATCTGCGGCGGTGCGCTCTGCACCTTGCCGATGAACAGATCCGGCGGACGGTTCGTGTACGAATAGACGTCCGCGATCATCGTCCCGTCCGGCGAGGCCACAGCGTTGTGCCAGCCCGTCGACGAAGTCAGCTTCGTCATCGTGCCGCCGGCCACCGGCATTCGGTAGAGATGGCGCTCGAACAGCGACTCCTGACTCGTCGTCAGATAGAAATTGCGGCCGTCGTCCGAGAGCCGCACATCGTCGACCTCGTACTTGCCGCTGGTCAGCGCGCGCGGCTCGCCGCCGGCGAACGGGATTGTGTAGAGGTGCAGCCAGCCGGTGCGCTCCGAGATGAACCAGACCGTCGACGTGCGCGGGATGAAGCCGACCGACTGCTCGTCGAGCCAGTGCACCCAGGCCGGATCGTGCTCATGGAACAACACGCGCGTGGTGTTCGCCGCGGGATCGAAGGCGAGCAGCCACCAGTCCTTGTTGTCAGCGGCGCGCACAGGCAACACCGCGTTGCGGCCGTCGTCGGACCAGAACAGCTCCGCGATCTCCACCTCGCGCTCGGCCGTTTGCTGCGTTGCATTGTTCTGCGTGCCGGTGGTCGTCTCCTGCGTCTGCGCTTTCTCGGTCCGCTCCGCGTTCGCCTCGACGCCTTGCTGCGTCGTCGAGCCGGTGGTGGTCGCGTTTGTCGCCGCTTGCATTGGCTTCAGGCCGTGCTTCAGCCACTGCACCTTGCCGTCGGTCGTGGAGATGGTGGCGATGCGCGATCCTTCCTGCGCGTCGCCGACTTTCGTGCGGGCGGGGAGATCGGTGGTGTAGCCGGTGGCGGTGACGTACGACGGCACGATCGGCGGCTTTGCTTTTTTCGCCTCCACTCCGATCGAGGCGATGACGAACCGGCCGTCGGGCGTGAGCTGCAGGTCGACGATCGACTGGCCGGCCTCGAGCTTGAACGGCGCGATCGCAATTTCCGCCTTCCGCTTCGCTTCTTCTTCCTTCCGCTCGGCGGTGCGGCGCGCGACGACGTCGCTCAGTTTCTTCGCCTCTTCGGCGATCCACTTCTGACTCTCGGTGCGGTCTTTGTTCTCGTCTTCGAAGAGCGTGACGTGCGGCCCTTTTTCGGTCGCGCTGACGATGTTCGTCCGCTGCTGCACGGTTCCGTCGGCGAGCGAGAGCATGTAGAGATTGTTGGCGCGCACGAACGTCACGGCGCTCTCATCGCGCGTGAAGCGAGCACGCGATTCGGTCTCGGTGGTCTGCGTCAGCGACCGGCGCCGTTTGGTGGCGGCGTCGTACAAAACAACATCGCCGTCATCGATGTAGAGGGCGCGTCTGCGGTCGCGCGTCCAGCGCGCATTGGTCGGTCGCACGTGCTTCGCCTCTTCGTCCGTCAGCCGCCGCAGTCCTTTCCCATCTCGCCCAACCACAAACGTATCGAAGGTCTCCTCGGTGGGGTCGCTGTACTGCTTCCACTCGAAGTACACCTCCTGCCCGTCGTGCGACCAGCGCACCGCGCGCGGCGCGTAGCCGGTGAGGCCGTAGCCACGCATGATCGTGTCGACGTTCATCGTGAACGGCGCCGTCTGCGCCGTCTGCGTGGCGGTCTGTGCGGAGAGGGAGAGAGCGAGGAGGGCGACTGCGGCGGTGAGGATCCGTCTCATGGCGGCGGATCATACGGGGGGCGTGCCACCTTGGGGCTGCTGCACGGAAAAGTTAGCGGGAACGTCGGTGAAACATGAATGCAGAACGCAGAACGCAGAATGAAGAATTTAGAAAAAACAAGAGACGCGCGCGGCACGTCTCTTTTCTCAATTCTTCATTCTGCGTTCTGCGTTCTGCGTTCTGTTCTTTGATCTGACCTGGGACGAGCGACAGAAAGAGGACAGGCGTGATCGCCTGTCCTCCACCTCTCTTCACTTGAATACTGCGCTGGCGCGTTCGTCGCCGAGGATCTGGGTCCAGGCTTTGTTCAGCTCGGGCAGCTCTTCGCGGGCGACGTGGAACTTTTGCAGGGCGTAGCGGCGGCGGTACTGCAGGACGCCGCCTTCGAACTTCGAGCCGCTCGCGTACTGCAGCACCGGCGTCTTCACGTCGACGTTCGGCGGCAGCTCGTCGAGCGTGCGCGTCGGCGGGAGTTTGATGTCGATCTCGTCGACGTGCAGCGACGGACCTTCCGTGACGTACAGCATCGAGCGCTTCTTGAGGTCGATCAGCGACTCGGTCTTCTCACCGACCACGCGCGGCCGGATCAAGAGGAGATCGGCAACTTTTTTCGCGTAATTCGGCGCGTTGATTTTGTAGCGGATGACCAGGTCCGTTTCCGGATCGTCGAGGTGCTCGATGGCGATGTCGGTGGCGGTGTAGCTGGCGAAGTGATTCGCGAGCATCGACTCGATGTGACGAATGCGCTCGTTGCCGGTGAGCGACTGCAGTGCGGAGCGGCGGCTCGAGGCGAGATCGCCGGTCATCACTTCTTCGATCGTGCCGCTGAGCACGCCCTTCTCATCGAGCTGCAGCGAGGCTTTCCGCCGCAACTGGC
Organism: Thermoanaerobaculia bacterium; assembly: GCA_036388835.1. GTDB lineage: Bacteria > Acidobacteriota > Thermoanaerobaculia > Gp7-AA8 > Gp7-AA8 > QHVT01. The sequence continues at coordinate 3,467 of DASVRB010000330.1, forward strand.
TGGCCTCGGGCGCATGCGCCGGAAGCTCGATCATTTCGCCGCCGCCGCCCGTGACCAGCAGGCCGCGGCTCTGCTGCAGCCACTGCGGCAACTGGCCAAAACGGGTGGTGGTACTGGTCGGATCGAACAGCAGGAGCTTGCCGAGCTTCGGATGATCGACCACCGCATCGAGGCCCTTCGCCTGCGCGGCGGTGACCGGGATCGCGGCGATGACGTGATTGAACGCGCCGAGGTATGGGAACGACGGATCGGTCGCCCCGCGGGTCGTGTGAATGAGCAGCGGATACGCCTCGACGCCTGCTTCTTTCAGCATCGTCCGGAGCAGGATCGTCTTGTCTTTGCAGTCGCCGAAACGATTCGTGAAGACGTCGCCGGCCGCGTGCGGCTGATAGCCGCCGATGCCGACTTCGATGGCCACGTAGCGGACGTCGCGCTGCGCGAAACGGGCGAGCGCGCGCATCGCGTCACCACCGGCCGAAAGCTCGCGCGTCTTCGCCTGCAGCGCCGGCGTCGCGACGGCGCGCGGCGCGGCGAGATCGCCGAACCACTTCGCGATGTCGTTCCAGGAGAGCGGCTTCGCACCCGGCGCGAGGATGTTGAATCCGACGCGTCCGGAGATCGCCGATGACGACGGGCGTCGCGGCTCGTCCGGCAGCTCCGGAATCGAGGTGAGCGTCCAGACCGAGCCGTTCGGCGCGACCGGCTCGTGATTCAGCCAGCGTGCGTCGTACGTCCAGCCCTGCGGCAGCACGAGCTCGTAGCGGGCCACGAGCACCGGAATCTCTTCCTGAAAATGCCAGACCGTCTGCGGGAGCCACGGGCGATCGTTCGACTCGATCTCGAACGCCACGATGCTGCCGGGACTCGAGGCCGGGATCGACAGGACCTTCATGCGCGCATCGGTGTAGAGCTCGAAGTCGGTCGGCGTCGTCTCGATCGCGTCGCGCTCCTTCACCTCGTACTCCGCACCGCTGGCGTCGATGCTCCAGGCGCGCATCGACTTCAGCT
>DASVRB010000331.1:0-3131 GCA_036388835.1 Thermoanaerobaculia bacterium
CGCAACGTCATCATCTACTTCGACGATGCTTCGAAAAAAGTCGTCGTCAGCAACTTCTACAACCGCCTCATCGACGGCGGTTACCTTCTCCTCGGCCACAGCGAGTCGCTGATCTCGCTCTCCACGCAATTCAAACTGCGCCACCTGAAAAACGACATGGTTTATCAGAAGTGAGCCGGCACGAGGTGGAGGACAGGCACTCCTGCCTGTCCTGCGTGATGTGCGGAACGAACGTGCCGGGGGACAGGCAGGATTGCCTGTCCTCCACCCGTTAGCCGCCGCGCGACGCACTCCACCCGATTAGAATGCCCCCGGTGTCCTCCAAGCTCCCGCAGATCCGCGCGCTCGTCATCGACGACTCGGCGTACAACCGCGTGACCCTCACGCGGATGCTCGAGACCGAGGAGCGCATCACCGTCGTCGGCACCGCCGTGAACGGTGAGGACGGCATCAAGCAGGTGATGAAGCATCGTCCGGACGTCATCACGCTCGATCTCGAGATGCCGATCATGGACGGCTTCGCGTTCCTGCGTTGGCTGATGGTGAACCTGCCGACGGCGGTGATCGCGGTGTCGTCGCGAGCGAGCGATCGCAGTGTGTTCAAGGCCCTCGAGCTCGGTGCGCTCGACTTCATCGCGAAGCCGGGCGGACGTGTTTCGCCGCGGCTCGAGGAGATCCAGAAAGATCTCGTCGGCAAGATCGTGCAGATCGCGCAGGTGCGGCTCGACAACCTGAGCCGGCGCGTGCAGGAGCATGCGGAAGTCGCGCAGCCGGTGGCGGTCGCGGAGAGTTGTCCACGCGGCGTCGAGCTCGTTGCGATCGGCTGCTCCACCGGCGGCCCTCCCGCGCTGCAGCATCTCTTTCAATCGTTGCCTCGCTTGCCGGTGCCGTTCGTCGTGGCGCAGCACATGCCGCCGACGTTCACGCGCCTTTTCGCCGAGCGCGTCAACAAGCTCACGCCGTTCGACGTGCGAGAAGGTCGCGACGGCGAGATGCTGTTGCCCGGCTGCGTCTACATCGCGCCGGGAGGGATGCAGAGTGAAGTGCGCCGCATCGCCGAGGGGCTGCAGTTGCGCGTTTTTCCCGCGGGATCGAACGACCTTTACGCGCCGTCCGTCGATCGTCTTTTCCGCACCGCGAGCGATGCGGTGAGCGACCGTCTGGTGGCCGTGATCATGACCGGCATGGGCGACGACGGCGCGGAGGCGATTCGCGGCGTGCACGATCGCGGCGGCAAGACCATCGCCGAATCGAGCGAGAGCGCGATCATCTTCGGCATGCCGGCCGAAGCGATCAAAACCGGCGGGATCGATGACGTCGTTGCGCTGCCGAATATCCCCGACGCGATCCGCCGCTTGTGTATGGGATGAGTGGCCGCGATTCGCCACAATTTCTGTGCTACATTTCCGCGACGGTCCGGGTCCGAGAGAGATGAGCGAAGAACAGAAAGCCGAGAAGTTCCTCGAGATCTTCAACAAGGGGAAAGAGTTTACCGAGGAGCTCCTGCGCGAGAACCAGCGGCTGCGCTTCCGCGTCGCGTCGATGGAGACGGAAGCGGCCGGTGGTGCGCCACCCGACGAAGTGCGCCGCCTGCGCGAGCACATCACGCAGCTCACCGAGGAAAACCGCCGCATCGCGCAGCGCTTCCGTGAAGTCGAAGAAGAGAACAAAGACTTCGCGCACCGCTACGTCGAGATCGAAGAGCAGAACAACAACCTCGCGAATCTGTACGTGGCGAGCTATCAGCTCCACTCCACGCTCGACTTTCGCGAAGTCATCCAGATCGTGCAGGAGATCATCATCAATCTCGTCGGCGCGGAGGCGTTCTCGATCCTCCTGCTCGACGAGAAGACGAACGAGCTGAAGTCGATCGCCTCCGAGGGCGAGGACGTGATGCCGGGCGTCGAATCGATCTCAACCCGCCTCGGCGAAGGCATCCTCGGCACCGTCGCGAAAACCGGCGAGAGCTACTACATCAACCAGGATGTCGAAGGCGGCGCGATCACGCTCGAGAAGCCGCTCGCCGCGGTACCGCTGAAGATCAAGGAGCATGTGATCGGCCTCATCGTGATCTACAAGCTCCTGCAGCAGAAAGATGCGTTCTCGGCCGTCGATTACGAGCTGTTCTCGCTGCTCGCCGCACACGCGGCCACGGCGATCTTCTCGTCGAAGCTCTACTCGCAGTCCGAACGGAAGCTCAACACCATTCAGAGCTTCCTCGATCTGCTCACCACCAGTAGCTGAGAGAGGTCCGAAACAAGTGGGGATGGAGAACGCGAACTTTCTGGTCGTCGAAGACTCGCCGACCATGCGCCAGTTGATCTCGTTTTCGTTGAAGCGATTCAAGAACGCGAAGATCATCGAGGCCGTCGACGGCGTCGACGCGCTCAAGAAGTTGTCGGGTCCCGACAAGATCGACCTGATCCTGACGGACATCAACATGCCGGTCATGGATGGCCTCAAGCTCGTTTCGCTCGTGCGGCAGAACGCGCAGTTGAAGAACATCCCGATCATCATCATCACCACTGAAGGCGCCGAGGAGGACCGCGAGCGCGGCCTGGCACTCGGCGCGAACGCGTACATCAGCAAGCCGATTCAGTCGTCACACCTCATCAAGACGATCTCTGAGCTGCTCTCCGTGTGAGCGCGCGACGCGAGACCGTACTCGCGGTCGCGGTCGTCGCACTCTTCCTCATCGTTCGCTTCACTCTGCTCGTCGTGCGCGAGCCGTTTTTCGATGAGCTTTTCACCGTCTGGATGGCGAACAAGCCGTTCGCGGAGATCCTCCCGGCGCTCACGCTCGACTCAGGCCCGCCGCTCTACTACTTCATCGCGCGCATCCCGAACGTCTTCGCGCTGCGCGTGCTGTCGCTGGTTTTCGCGACGCTCACGCTTGCGCTGATCCTCACGCGCAACTCCCTCGGCACGGGACGGTGGATCGCCGCGACCCTGCTCGCGTTGTATCCGCCGGCCGCATTGTTCGCGGTCGACGCACGCGCGTATGCGTTGTGCGGCCTCTTCGTCGCGATCGGCGCGGTGAGCGTGCATGAACGACGTCCGTTCGCCGCGGCCACCGCGTTTCTGCTCGCCGCGTATACGCACTGGTACGGCGCGCTCTTTCTGCCGCTGGT
>DASVRB010000332.1:0-2363 GCA_036388835.1 Thermoanaerobaculia bacterium
GCTCCGTCGCGCGATAAGAGTGAAAGCGGCGACTGGCGTCGCCGCACTCCACATCACTTGACGTAAATGCGCACGCTATCGCGGCGCCCCGAAGTATCGATCGCCGTGACCTCATGACGTCCTGGCACCAGCGGCCACTCATCGGGCACACGTCGTCCATCGATCTGCCACGTCACCGAGCCGGTCGCGCGCAGGCGCAGGGTCTGGTACTGCATGCGCAGCGTCGGGTCGATGAGATAGGTCGCGCCGTCGGGCGGGTTGGTGATGCGGAAACGCTCCTCCGATTTGCGCGCGATGCGTTGCGCGGCGGCCTCGACGCCGGCCCAGTCGCGGTACTCGGCGGGCCAGTCGATGGTGCCGTCGTGATGCCACGAACAGAATCGTGGCGGCTCGTTCGTGCGCAGCCACTCCTTCCGAATCGCGGGACAGAACGTCGATGGCCGCGCGCCCGACAGCGCGCAGATGTCGACCGATTCGATGTCCGGCGGCTGCGGCACGATGAGCGTCGCGTCGCCGATCGGCAGACTGCCGCGCGCGCGCTTCATCGCCGCGAGCATCGCCGCATGAAAAATCGGCGCGGCGCCGGTCACGCCGCTCGAGCCGCGCAGCGGCGCGCGATCGAAGTTGCCGACCCACACGCCGACCGTGACGTCGCGTGTGTAGCCGATCGTCCAGTTGTCGCGATAGGCCTGCGAGGTGCCGGTTTTCACCGCCACCGGAAATGGGAAATCGAGCGCGCCGCCGCTGCCGAACGCGTATTCGCGCGCGCTCGGGTCGGAGAGGATGTCGGTGATCCAGAACGCGGTGCGCTGCGAGAACATCCGCCGTCCGTCGACGCCGCGCCCTTCGCGCGCGAACGCGGCGTACGCGCGCACGAGCTGCTCGAGCGTGACCTCCGCGTCGCCGAGCGTCAGGCCGAGGCCGTAGTAATCGGCCGTTTTCGCGAGTCCGGAGAAGCCGGAGTTGCGCAGCATTCGCAGCAGCGATTCGGGACCGAGCTTCGCCAGCATCGCGACCGCGGGAACATTCTCCGAGCCGGCGAGCGCGGCGCGAATGCGCAGCGGACCGCGATACTTGCCGTCGTAATTTTTCGGCGTGTAGACAATGCCCTGCTCGGCGGTCGGGAAATGCGACGGCACATCGGCCAGCACATTCGCGGGCGAATGGCCGCTCTCGAACGCGAGTGCGTACGTGAACGGTTTCAACGTCGAGCCGGGCTGGCGTGCGCTGACCACCCCGTCGATCGCGCCGCCGAACTGCTCGCCGAAGTAATCGCCCGACCCTTCCCACGCCAGCCACTCCCCCGTCGCGTTGTCGAGCACCGCCACCGCCACGCTTTTCGCGCCGTGGCGCAGCAGCGTGGCGCGATGGGCGCCGATGATGCCGGCGACGTCGCGCTGCAGATTGGCGTCGAGTGTTGTTTTGATGACGCGCTGGGCAGGCAGGATTGCCTCCCCTCCACCAAGAACTCGCTCGACGTAATGCATCGCCAGCACCGGTTGCGCGGTCGGCGAGAAATGCAATCGTTCCGTACGTGCAGCGGCGCGCTCTTCATTCGACAGCGTCATCCGCGCGAGGATCGCGAGCTGCCGCGGCCGCGCCTTCTCCGGATTGCGCAGCGGATTGAACGCGCTCGGCCGCTGCGGCAATGCGGCCAGGAACGCCGCCTGCGCCGGCGTCAGTTGCTGCGGCGCGACGCCGAAATACGCGCGGCTCGCGCGTGCGGCGCCGGTGATGCGATTGCCGTACGGCGCGAGGTTCAGATACATCGTCAGCAGCTCGCGTTTCGTGAAGCGCTGTTCGAGCCGCAGCGCCAGCACCGCCTCGGACGCTTTCTGCGCGAGGCCGCGCGACCGCGATTGCAGCAGCAGCTTCGCGACCTGCTGCGAAATCGTCGAGCCCCCTTCGACCACCCGCATCGCCCGCACGTTGTGCAGCGCCGCGCGCGCGATCGCGATCGGATCGACTCCCGGATGCCTGAAAAAACGCCGGTCTTCCGCGACCAGCGTCGCATCGACCATCCGCTGCGGTAACGCATCCGCCCGCAACGACTCGCCGCGCGTCCCGCCGCTGCCGAGAGACTCGTACAACACCTCGCCATTGCGATCGACGACCGCGATGGATTGCGATTGCGCGAGGAGCGTTTCGTCGATGGGGGCGAGGCGGAGCCAGAGGAGGAACGTGATGGCGAGGAGCGCGATTGCGCCAATCGCGATGCGCATGTGTGTCATCCCGCGCTTCAGCGCGGGATCCCCTTCCGACGAGCGACGTCGCTGCCCTTCTGTAGGGGATTCCGCGCCGTCTTCGCGGCGCGGAATGACACGTGGAGTGTGCTCGCTCATTTTCTTCGCGCGTTCGCGAAG
>DASVRB010000333.1:0-1613 GCA_036388835.1 Thermoanaerobaculia bacterium
CGATGCGGGGGGCATCGCTCTTCTCAAGCAGCGGGACGAACGCCTGCGCGACGAGCCATGGCCCGAGCGTGTTTGTGCGGAGAGTGCGCTCGAAGATTTCAGGGGTGATGGCGAGGGCGTCTTCGTCTTCATCGAGGGCGATGCCGGCGTTATTCACGAGGACGTCGAGGCGATCGGCGTGGCGGGAGAATTCCTCGGCCGCGCGGCGGATGCTGGCGGGATCGGAGACGTCGAGTTCCAGGAAGGTGACGTGACCGTCGGCGCTGAGCTTCTCGGCGGCAGCGCGGCCGGCCTGTGCATTGCGCGCGCCGAGAAAGACGTGGAAGCCGTGCCGGCTCATCTGCCGGACAATCTCGAAGCCGATGCCTTTGTTTGCGCCGGTGACGAGGGCGATTCTTTGATTCTGCATGGTGCGTGAAGGTGCGGGTAGAAGCTCGGGCGGGCAATCACGTGCGTCGACGCGTGTTTGGCGTGCGGCTCATGAAAAGAGGATTTCGAATTCCGAAGCCAGGAATCCAGGAAGGGGAGCGGGAGTGCACTCAGCTTCGCTTCAGGGGCCGCGGGCCTACGACTTCTCGTTCAGCGCGCGTCGTAGCTCTTCGATCCGTGTCTCCGGTGCGCCGTAGGTGGCGCGGTAGTCTTCGATGCTGCGCAGGATGACGGCGGCGGCTGCCTCGCGGCCGTAGACTTCGGCGATCTCGACGCGGCGATCGGCTTCTTCGGGCAGCTGTTTGTAGGTGAGGAAATAATGCTTCAGGCGATCGATCAGGCCACGCGGCGCATCGGTGATGTTCTCGATGTGCCCGTAGCTGACGTCGGCCTCGAGCACGGCGATGATTTTATCGTCTGCTTCGTTGCCATCGATCATGCGGAAGCCGCCGATCGGCACCGCGCGGACGATGAAGTCGCCATGCGCGGCGGGCCGCTCTGTCAGCACGCAAATGTCGAGCGGGTCGCCATCGCCGCGGATCGCGCTGCGTCCGGTGCTCGCTTCGCAGAGCCGCGCGACCTCGTTGCCGCAGAAGGTTTGCGGAATGAAGCCGTAGGGCGTCGGGCACATGCTGGAGAAACGCTGCGGGCGATCGACGCGCAGGTGACCTGAAGGCTTGTCGAGCTCGTACTTCACGGCGTCGGTGGGGACGATCTCGATGTAGGCATGGACAATGGCGGGCGCCTCAGGGCCCGGCAGCACGCCGTGCCACGGGTGCGCTTTGAAGAGCTTCGCGAGGAGATCGTTCAAGCCTTTGGTCGACATGATCGCGTGAGCGTTTCAAAAGCGCTGACGAGCGTGAAGTCTTAACGCGAGCGCCTCGTCGCGCGCGCGGCGTGCGTCGAGAGCTATGCCGCGTGCTACGGCAGTTCAACGACTCGCCAGAACCCGCGCTCGCCGGATTGCGGCACGCGAACCGTGATGATGCCGCCGCTCCCGGTAATCGGATTGCCAAGCGGCTGCCAATTCGCACTGACGAGATCGGCCGCCGCTTCGATTTGATACGTCACTCCGCGGAGCGCGACGAAGCGCAGCATGAGTTCACCGGGAACGCCGCTGCGGCTGAGGTAAAGCCTGCCGGAGGTGAGCTCGGCGACTGGCTCAAGCCGAAAAGCGTGCGTGG
>DASVRB010000334.1:0-3187 GCA_036388835.1 Thermoanaerobaculia bacterium
GGCAACGTAGCGTTTCCAGTCGATACGATCGGCGGCCTGCGCGTTCCCGACCAGCTCCTGCAGCGGCAGACCGTGATCGCGCGCCATCTGCTCGACGAGCGGATAGCGCTCCGGATGCACGGCGCTGTCGTCGAGCGGATGCGCGCCGCGGATGCGCATGAAACCGGCGCATTGCCCGAACGCGCGCGCGCCGAGGCCGCGGACGTCGAGGAGCGTGTGCCGCGAGCGGAACGCGCCGCTGCTGTTGCGATGTTCGACGATGCGCCGCGCCAGCACCGGCCCGATGCCCGAGACATGCTCGAGCAATTGCGGCGAGGCGGTGTTCGCGTCGACGCCGACCAGATTCACGCACCAGTCGACCGTCTCGCCGAGTTTCTTTCTGAGCAGCGGCTGATTGACGTCGTGCTGGTACTGGCCGACGCCGATCGATTTCGGATCGATCTTCACCAGCTCGCCGAGCGGATCCTGCAGACGCCGTCCGATCGACGCGGCGCTGCGCAGCGAGACGTCGAGCTCGGGGAACTCCTCGCGCGCAACCTCGGAGGCTGAATAGATCGACGCGCCTTGTTCCGACACCGAAACGATCGGCGCCGCGATCGAAGAGTCACGCATCGACGCGAGCACCCCACGCACGAACGCCTCCGCCTCGCGCGAGCCGGTTCCATTGCCGACCGCGATCAGATCGGGACGATGCGTTTCGAGCAGTTTTCTCAACGTTTTCTCGGCATGCGCGCGCTCGTTCGCCGATTTCTCGCTGTAGAGCGTCGCCGTCTCGAGCAGCTTCCCGGTCTCGTCGAGCATGGCCGCCTTGATGCCGGTGCGCAGGCCGGGATCGAGCGCGAGGACGCGCCGGTTGCCGGCGGGCGGCGCGAGCAGGAGGTTGCGCAGGTTGCGCCCGAACACTTCGATGGCCTCGGCGTCCGCGCGTTCTTTCAACTCGGCGCGCAGCTCGCCTTCGAGTGACAGTGAGAGCAGGCGCTTCCATCCATCCTCGATCGCCTTCTCGCGCTCTTCCGGCAGCGGCGATCGATGACGGATTCGCGCCTTGAGACCGGCCACGATCTGTTCATCGGGAAAGCGCAGCCGCACATTCAGGAACTCCTCCGCTTCGCCGCGGAAGATCGCCAGCAGGCGATGCGACGGCGCGTGCGCGAGCGGCTCGCGATGGTCGTAATAGAGCTCGAACTTGCTGGTGGTCCCTTTCTTTTCAGAGAGCACGGCGGTCGTGATCACGCCTTCTTTCCACGCCGCCGCCCGTGCGTACTTGCGTAACTGCGCATCCTCGGCCACCCGTTCGGCGCAGATGTCGCGCGCGCCGGCAAGGTCTTCATCCGTGCTCCACGCCAAGCGCGGCCCGGTGCCCCAGACAAAGTCGGCGAGCGGCTCGAGCCCCTTCTCCCGCGCCATCGTCGCGCGCGTGCGGCGCTTCGGCCGGTACGGCAGATAGAGATCTTCGAGCTCCGTGCGCGTCTTCGCGCGCGCGATCGCGTCGGACAACGCGGGGGTCAGCTTCTCCTGCGCCTGGATCGACTCCAGGATGGTGGCGCGGCGCGCATCGAGGTCCTTCAATTCCGCGGCACGGTCGAAAATCGACTGGATCTGCACCTCGTCGAGATTGCCGGTCGCCTCCTTGCGGTAGCGGGCGATGAACGGGACGGTGGCCCCTTCGCCGTGCAGCTCGAGGGTCCGCTCGACCTGCTGCGGACGGATGCTCAATTCGGCGGCAATCTGCGCGGCGTGCGACATGGGCCGCGCAGTCTAAATCAACAGCCGAGCATCTTCCGCAGGTAGCTGGCCAGGTCGGTGAGACGCCCTTTGTCGACGATCGGCAGGGTCGTAAATGCAGGCGCGAGGACGGAGAATCCGGTCACGACCACCGCCTTCGGGGCGAGCTTCGGATCGGCCTCCACCTCGGCGATCAAAGGCAGCCCTTCCTGCCCCTGCAACTGCAGGTCGAGCAGGATCAGATCGAAGTCGTGGGTGGCCATGGCGTGACGCGCGGCGGCCGCGTCGCTGGCAGTGATCACAGTCGCGCCACAGCTCGCGCAGAGCCGCTCGAGGATCATCAAATAGGAAGGGTCGTCATCGACGACGAGAACTCTTGCCATGCCGCGACGGTCGACCTGCAATTTGGTGGCCGCTCGCCGACTCACCGTAATTGCCTCACACTTCGGAAGTTGCGGGCGATTCATCCTCCTCCGACATGCAGCGAATCGCGACAGGTGAACGAAATCCGGACGGATGTCCAACGGATCTGGACGGCAGTCCTCCTCTCCTTCTCGCTCGCCGCTGTCACAGTGCCGTTACAGCCCGTGGAACGTCGGTGGAACGGCGGCGTGCCGAGCGCGCTCGATGGTTGCAGTGCTGAGCAGCCATGAGACGTGGATTGTTGCTGTCTTTCTGTCTGCTGACGCTCGCCTGCCGCGAGAGCGCTGCGCCCGAGGCCGTCGCCACGAACACCGCTGAAGCCGCGTCGCCGCAGCCGGTGCCCGCGCCGCCCACGCCGCCTGCCGCGGCCACGAGCACCGCGCCGGCGGTGGAGGGTCCGAAGCTGATGCCGGTCGATGAAGGCTCGAGCGATCCGTCGTTCGTCGCGTATCGCAACCAGTTGCTGGAGGCCGTTCGCAGCCGCAATACCGACGCGCTGATCGCGCTGGTCGATCCGAAAATCCGCACGTCGTTCGGCGGTGGCGGCGGCGCGGAGGAATTCCGGAAATCGCTCGCGCAAGAAGGGATGTGGGAGAACCTCGAGACCGCCCTTTCCCGCGGCGGCAAGTTCCTCGATCCGGAGAAGCGCGCCTTCTGGGCACCCTACGTCTACAGCGCGTGGCCTGACGATCGCGACGCCTTCCAGTCGTTCGCCGTGATCGCCGAAAACGTCCCGCTGCGCCAATCCAAAGACCCCGCCTCGCCCATCATCGCGACCCTCTCGTACGACATCGTCGATCGCACCGAGGTCGAAGGCGAGATCAAAACCGCCGACGGCAAAACCGGCTTCGTCGAGCCGAAACTGCTCTGGAGCCCGATCGGTTATCGCGCCGGCTTCAATCGGGTCGACGGCCAGTGGAGGATGAACGCGTTCGTGGCGGGGGATTGAGGCGTGATTGACGCGACACATCGTGGAGCGGCGGGCTTCAGCCCGCCGATTGTGCGTAACGCCGGTCGTCCTTGTGGAGCGGCGGCCGCT
>DASVRB010000335.1:0-12725 GCA_036388835.1 Thermoanaerobaculia bacterium
GGACGCGCCCCCGCGTGCTCACGCGCGAACAGGCGGAAACCCTGGTCACGACGATTACACACTACCGCTGGCGCTCATCGCTCGCCCGTGCGCGCAATCTCGCGGTCGTCGGGCTGATGTTGTACGCCGGCCTCCGCCGCGGGGAAGTCGTGGGGCTCAAAACGGGCGACTTGCACGTAGCGGAGGGATGGCTCCTCATCCGGCATGGAAAGGGAAAGCACGGCGGGAAGCCGCGGACGGCGTATCTGCCGCCCCAGCTTCGCGACATCCTCGCGCTGTATCTCCGCGAGCGGGACGCGACGAAGCCCGAGAGGACGCACCCGGAACTTGTCACGATGACGGACGGCAATCGAGCGGCGACGGCCATGACGGTCACGCGTTTGTTCCGCCGCTTGTCGGCGGTCGTCGGGTTCCGCGTCTCGCCGCACATGCTCCGGCACACGTACGCGACGCTCCTGCGCCAAGTCGGCGTCGCCGATCGAGTCAGCATGGATCTCATGGGGCACGAAAGCCTCGCCATGCTCACGCGGTATAGCCATGTCTTCGAGGCGGAATACGAGGTGGAGAGTCGAAAGCTCCGTCTGGAGGTCGATCTGCCGATCGATCCCGGGTGAACGACACGGCGGCGACCGCGCGGAGCTTATCCTCCTCGAAGACGCGCGTGTACCGCGCGGTTGTCGCGATGTCCCTGTGCCCCGCGAGCTCGCGCACGACGTGAATCGGGATGCCGCGCCGCAGGAGGGTAGTGACGAACGAGTGCCGGAGCGAGTGCAGCGAGAAGGCGATGCCGGATGTTTGCCGGACGCGCTCCATGATGCGGCGCAGGGTCATCGCCGACACGCCCTTGCCGCTCCGCTGCGAAGTAAAAAACTCGACGCTGAGCAGACGCCGGTAGCGGCGCTGATCGATATAGGTTTCGAGGATGCATCGAAGTTCCGGGGCGATATAGGTCGTCCGATCCTTCCCGCCTCCGCGTCCCTTTCCGCGCACGACGTGAATCGAGCCGTCCAGCAGATCCACGTCCGTAAATTTGAGACGGAGGATCTCGCTCTTGCGGAGGCCGGCGTAGAGCGCCAAGGCCAGCATCGCGGTCGCGCGGGCCTCCTCGTACGGGTTCCCCCAGTCGGCCGCGCGTGCCGCTTCGAGGATGCGCACGCATTCCGCTTCGGTCCGCGCCTTCGGGAGCGCATCCGGGCACGCCGGCGACTTCATTGTGCGGTAGGGGCTCGGAAAGCCCTCATGCTCGTCGAGGTAGGCGAAGAACGGCCGGAGCGCCTGCCAATACGACCGCGCCGTGAATGGCGAGACGCCGCGGGTCCGCGCGGCGGAGATCCATGCCTCGATGATGCGGTCGGTCGTTGCGTCGAGCGAGGAGACACCCTGCGCGATGAGAAAGGTACGGAACGCGCGATAGACCTGCCGATACCAGTTGATCGAGGCGGGGCTGTGATTGCGGTAGCCGCGGACGAACCCGATGAAGTGCTCGTGCAGACGATCCAGCTCGTCGGGCACGCGAATCGATGGCGCGGCCGGGTTGGCCGAAGGGGGAGGAGGGGCGGAAAAACCAGACATGGAAGGGAGGGGGTAGGAAGCTGCTCCCGGCGTTCCTTGATCCCTAGGGTATGAGCAACAAGGCGGCCTTCGCCTTGTGGTCGGTGCAGAAAGACCGACTCGATCCGGTAAGGGATGAGAATCGGCTTCTGCATGCGCCCGAAGCGCCACGGTGGGTGAGCGACGGGGATCGAACCCGCGACCTCCAGGGCCACAACCTTGTCAGCTCGTGACAAGCGTGAATATTCGGCGAATGGAGGCGCTTCGCAAGCGATTCGATGCGGGTAGAAGTCGCAAGGTGGTCGCCTTGTGACCTCTCTTCAGTACCGTGGGAAGGATCGCTGGGAGCGTCCTCTGTCTATCACCCTGTCGCCCTGCCGTCCACATAGACCGGAGTTTGTGGCCTAGAGTCGCAAAGCTCTTTTTGGGAGATGACACCTCATCGACGCTTCCCATAGCGGAAGCGGAGTAGGGGAACCTCGAATCCGCGCGAACACCCGTTCTCTGACGCCTGAGCCCGTCTTCTTTCGTGGCACGTACGTACGGACTCGATCTCGCCGTGGTTGCCTTGTGAACGTAGTTGACACAAAGTTGTGAGTTGCATTAACATACGGCTGTTCTCAAACTTCACAGGAGACAGCGATGGAAACTCTTCTCGGCGTCTACGAAATCGCGGATATGGCCAATGTAAGTGCGTCGGCCGTGGCGAATTGGCGGAAGCGGTTCGCGGACTTTCCGACCCCGCTCGCGGAACTGAAGTCGGGCCCGGTCTTCTCGGAGAATGCGGTTCGCCTCTGGCTCGCTCGTCGCGCGAATGAGTCCGAGGAGAGTGTTGACCTGTTCTACGAAGTGCTTGCCAGCAAGCGGGGCGACACACCCGAGCTACGGGAAAAAGTGGAGGAGGTCGTTGAGAGGCTGCAACACGCCTCAACCTCCACCAACAGTCCCGGCATCCTGCTCGGCGGCGTCCAGAGCGGTAAGACCGCCGCTTTCCTCGGCGTCATCGCCCGCGGCTTCGATCGTGGGTTCGATGTTGCGGTCATTCTGACGAAGGGGACCAAATCGCTCGCCGAACAGACCCTCAGTCGCGTGAAGACGGACTTTCGGGAGTTCATCGCGGCCGACCAGGTCGAGGTGTTCGACATCCTGTCGGTGCCTGAGCTCACGCCCTACGAGCTCACTCACAAGCTGGTCTTCATCGTAAAGAAGGAGGACGACAATCTCCGGCGCCTCCTCACCCTGTTCGAGAAGACTTACCCGGTCCTCCGCCAGAAGAGCGTTCTCATCATCGATGACGAAGCGGACCTCGCATCGGTGAGTTTTCGAAAGTCGAATGGCGTCGCCGGTGCAGGCGTGATCTCCCAGCAGATCGATCAGCTACGCGCGTCGGTCGCGACTGCGGCCTTCCTGCAGGTCACGGCAACGCCATACGCGCTCTACCTCCAGCCCGAAGATGACACGGGCAGTGGCGGGGCTCTGTTCTGGCCGAAGAGGCCGGCCTTTACGGTCCTCCTCCCGCATCACAGCAAGTACGTCGGCGGAGACGAATACTTCGAGAAGAGTACGGATCTGGATACGCCTGCGTTCTACTTCTACCGCGAGGTTCCGCTCCCCGAACGCGACGCGCTGAAGAAGGAGGATCGCCGTCGGCTACAGATCGATCGGGTCCTCACCGAAAAGAACGCAACGATCCTCCGCGACGCGGTCGTGGCGTTCCTCGTCGGAGGCGCCATCCGGCGCATTCAGCAGCGCGGCCTCGGCCAGCGCCAGCAGAAGTACAGTTTCCTCTTTCACACCGAACAATCCCGGGGCTCCCACGAGTGGCAGGAGAGGGTCGCCGGCGCGATCCGGAATGCCCTCGTCGACCAAGCACGCGCCGACAGCCCGCTATTCAATGAACTGCTCCGCACCGCCTACCAGGATCTGCGGCGGTCGCTTGAGCTTGAAGGTGCGGTCCCCAGTCTGGACGAGGTGAAGGCAGCCGTGGTCGAAGCGCTCGACGGCGGACAGCTGATGATCACGAAGGTTAACTCCGACAAGGACATCTCCGAGCTTCTCGCGGATGATGGCCAGCTGAAGCTGCGGACGCCCTTCAACATGTTCATCGGCGGGCAGATCCTCGACCGCGGGATCACGATCAACAACCTCATCGCCTTCTACTATGGCCGGGCGCCGAAACGCTTCCAACAGGACACGGTTCTCCAGCACTCGCGGATGTACGGCGCGCGGCCGCGGGCCGATCTCGCCGTGACCCGATTCTATGCGCCGCAGCACGTCTATCAGGTGATGAAGCGGATCCACGAGTTCGACGCTGCGCTTCGGGAAGCAGTGGCATCGGGCGCGCATGACGGCGGGGTGTACTTCATCCAGAAGGACTCAGCGCGCGGGCTCATCCCGTGCTCGCCGAACAAACTGCTCTTCTCCGATGTCGTCAGCATCCGTCCCGGACGTCGGCTGGTGTTGTCCGGGTTTCAGACCGTCGCCCGGTCAAACGGAGCGAAGACCCTCAAGGTCCTGGACGAACGCGTCGATGCGAAAGTCGGCGGACACGAGGAGCCCGTGCTCATCGATGTTGCAGAAGCAGTGGAACTCTTGAAGCTCGCGTACGCAAACCTCGAGTTCGATGATGCTGGCGATGACGACCGCGAAGCCCACATCGCCGCGCTTGATCATCTCTCCCGGACAACGAAGAAGAAAGAGCTCCGGGGGAAGGTCTGGCTGCTCGTCGCACGCGATCGCAACGTGGCCAGGTACCGCGAGGAGGGTCGCTTCTCGAATGCGCCTGACACGAAGCAGCAGAAAGACCTCGCCCGCGAGAAAGCGGAGGACATCCCTGTTCTCATGCTCCTCCGTCAGAATGGCGATGAAGACCGTGGGTGGCGTGGTCTGCCGTTCTGGTGGCCGGTCATCATGACGCCCCGATCGAGCGTGACCGCGATCTTCGCAAGCTCTCAGGCTGTCACACCGCCCAGCGGAACGAATGGCGACACCGCTCGGTCGCTGACTACGGAGCAGGACTAGCCGGCCGGCAGAGCGCCGCCTTCGTTACCGTCGATCTGATCTCCGTTGCCCCTGAAGGCGTGTATCCTCATAATCTGGGAGTGCCCCGTCCAACGCGCCGAACTCGGCTCGATGTGCCCATCGTAAGCCTGTTCTCTGGCCCGGGTGGCCTTGATCTCGGCTTTCACGCCGCTGGATTCCGGACGATCTTTGCCGCCGATTTTAGCGAGCGCGCGGTCGAGACGTATAACCGGAATTTGCCAGCCGTCGCAAAGCAAATCGATCTCGCGACGACGCCGGTCGAGAACATCGTGGCGCTTGTACGGACGACAGGCAATGCGCCGCGCGGCGTAGTCGGCGGGCCACCATGCCAAAGCTTCTCGCAAGCGAATGTAAAGAAGCGGAAGAACGATCCGCGCGCAAAACTCATCTTCCGTTTTGCCGAAATTGTCGCAGCGTTGAACCAAGAGTTCGCTCTTGATTTCTTCGTGATGGAGAACGTTGCCGCCCTCGCGAAGCCTAAGTATCGAGGGTTGCTCGACGATCTGAAGGCAGAATTCAAGAACGCCGGCTTCGTTGTGAGTGAGCGCGTGATGAATGCGCGAGACTTTGAGGTCCCGCAACACCGGCCACGCCTCTTCCTGGTGGGTATCCGGAACGAACTGGCGGCGTTCGCACGCTATGAGTTCCCTTCGGGGCAGCGCACGGACAAGACAGTGCGCTCAACCATCGATGGGTTTCCCCTTCCCAAGTTCTTCGAACGGAGAGAACGTCGGCGCAAAGTGCCATTCCACCCGAACCACTGGACGATGATGCCGAAATCAAAGAAGTTCGAGGGTGATTCGGCCGAAACCGGCCGGTCCTTCAAAAAGCTCGCATGGGATGACGTAAGCCCGGCAGTCGCGTATGGCCACCGTGAAATTCATGTCCATCCCACGGGCACGCGTCGTCTCAGTCTCTTTGAAGCGCTCCTACTCCAAGGTTTCCCAAAGAGGTTCGTCCTTCAGGGCAACTTGAGCGAACAGGTCACGCAGGTGTCAAACGCTGTCCCTCCGCCTCTCGCGAAGGCGATCGCGACGTCGGTTCGCAATGTACTGTATGACCAGCGCGATGCCATCCAAACACTCCTTCTCGCGTACGCAGCACGAGAAGGACGTGAGTTTCCGTGGCGGAAAACGTCCGACACGTTCCACCTGTTGGTGGCGGAGAAGCTACTGCAGCAAACGGCCGCACGGGCCGTCGTCGTCAAGGCGTATGAGGAAATCATTCGTCGCTGGCGTACGCCTAGCGATCTCGCGTGCGCTCGCGTCTCAGAGGTGCGGAAAGTCGTCCAGCCACTCGGCCTTACCTATCGTGCCGACGAGTTGATCGCACTCGCAAACGCTATCGTCTCGCGTTGCGATGGGAAGGTGCCTCTGGATCGTGCTGCACTCATGCGTTTGCCAGGAGTCGGCGAGTATGCCGCTGATGCCGTGCTGTCATTTTCCAAGACAACGAGCACGGCTGTCGTCGATACGAACGTAAGCCGCCTCTTGCACCGTTTGCTGGGACTGCACGGCGACCTGCCATCAAATCCAGCACGCAGCTCGAAGCTGAAGCAGCTTGCGACGTGGTTCGCAGCGTCTCAAGACTCGCGGCGGATGAATTATGCGATTCTCGACTTTACGTCAGCAGTCTGTACCGCGCGGTCTCCAGAATGCGCCGCGTGCCCAATTAGTCAGTATTGCGTGCTGCGCACCACAAGAGGTGCGGACATGCGGACCGAGCCGGACGCCGTGCTCGCGAGAGGCAAACGCGCGATGTGATGACTGGCCGGCGCCTCGCGCCTTGTTCCGCCTGTTCTATGATGGCTAGTAGGTCCGGATCGCCACCTTGCAACCAGCCCGCTGATGAAGGATTTCCTTGGATGGAATGACGCGATAGCACGGCATTTCTTCCGGCCCGAGAACGCCGGACGAACCGTCTTTCTCTACGTTACCCACGATGTCATCGCCGAGATCGGCCAAGGCGAGGGCGTTCCCGGCTTCGTTGCGTCGATGCGATCCGGCCCACCGTGGAAGACGCGCACGGGCCTGTGCCAAATGGCGCTTCAGGCCATGCGCGGCTGGCGCAACAAAGGCCTGTTCTACCCGCCCTACATTGGCTACCTCGCGCTGTTCGTGCTCGCGCTTGATGTGCCGGGATTTCACCCCAACGCGTACTACGCCCGCCTCCGGACGCTACTCGGCGAAGAACCGGTCAACGGGCAGTACAACTCGTTCGAGCAGATGCTTGAACTCTGGGACGACCTCGAGCAGTGGGCGAACGGGGATATGGCGGGAACGCTTGGCATCGTCCGCACGGACTTCGCTGGCGCGTGGTTGCACGTCGGTGTGCCCGCGGCGCAAGCGATTTTGCGCGCCGATGAGCGCGAGCACCTGCACGAGATATTTGCCGAGGAGGGTCTGGACCCCGAGTATCCGCCAACGGACGCCGAGTTGCGCGCGACGGTGCTCGCGAGCGGGCATGGCAGGCTCCTGAACCGCACGATCAAGGCGCTGGAGGAAGGCAAGGGAGACTACAGCGCGGTGCTCTTGGAGCGCATCGCCGCCGAGCTCGAAGTGTGGGACGGAACGGCGATAGTCTCTGATGAAGGAGGCAGCGCTCCTCGCGGCCAGGCGTTCCTCTGCATCCGCGTTGACGAGATCGCGAAGCGGGCATCGGTCAGCCTGCGCTGCCGGTTCGGTGGCCAGATACTGCGCACTGTGACTCTCATCCTGCATGGTCAGGAGCTCACGTGCGAGGAAGCGGGTGCGTTCTCGAAGCCGCTGCGGCATGGCGGCGAGCCATTCGACGCTGCGAAACTGGATTGGGCGAAGTCCGCGACGCTCCGCAGCTCCGAGGGGACGCTCACGGTTCGCTTCCCCGGGTGCGACCACCGCATCTTTATCTCAGGGCGCGAGCGCGGAATCTCCGGGTGGGTCGAGACCGCTCGTATCGACCCGACACGGCCGTTCCTCATCGTGGCTGCGGGCAGCCTCGCGGACCGTATCAATACGTGGGGCGCAACGTCAGCGATCGGCTTTCGGGAACGTGAGCTCACCGGCGGGAGGGAGGGCTGGCGGTTCTTCAGCGGTGACCGTGCGCTCGACGACGCTGGCATCAGCGACGCCGCGGCGCGGCTGCGCTTCGAGCGCCAAGCGCGACGCATCCGTGTCTCGGGTGGCATCCGCATTCCAGGAAAGAACAGCTACTTTTGGTTTGCGCCACCCAAGGTCCGCCTCGACGCGCCGACAGCCGATGCGGTCGAGGTAAACGGCATCGCAGCAGTGGCAGAAGAGGATGGGTCGTTCCGCGTGCCGGAAGAACTCCTCAGCGAGCGGCTCATCACCGTGACCTGCGGAAAGCTCAAGACACGCATCTTCCTGGAAGACGGCGGCGAGCTCCCGGAATGGCAGGAGCGCTCCTACCTGGCTGACGGCAGCGTCCTTCTGGGCGCGCATCCCGACCGAGTACCGGTGACCCCCCCGCCAGAAGACGCTAAGTTCGAGCCCGTGCTCCCAGTGGTCGGCCGCGGGAGGCGCACCGACGTCATCGGACGGTTTCCGGGCGAGATCGCGGCCTACGAAGGCGGCGTGGTGCCCTTCGCCGCCGTGTGGCTGCTCGTCCACCACGGCCGCGATGACATCCGTCCGTACTACGTTGCAGCCACGATCGTGGAGCCGGGCACTGCGAAGGCGCCGAAGAAGGCATTGCGAGCGTGGAAGGACGCCCTTTGGTACAGCCGCATGCGTGTCACTCCACCAAAGTTCAAACCGCTCCGCGATCTCTGGGGCAAGTACCGGGATGCTGCACGGCATGTCTAGGTTCGCTGACAAACTCGCCTACGCGCTGTCACGGACCGCGACGCTCACTCGGCAGAAATACAAGTCCCTCTTCGACCACCTCTACGCCAGCGACGCCACCGCCGCAGGGTACGATCTTGACGAGATCGCTGACTGGCGCCGCAACACGGCGAGCCTGCTCGAGAGCTTGGGCGTCTGCGATTTCTTCTACGATCAGGACCGCGTCGCCGTCTGCCCGCCCGCGCTCACGCTGCTCCCGTGGGCAGGGTTGCCCGCGGCGCACCTCACCGGCGCGCGCACGCGCACGATCGTCCAGCAGCTCCGGGCCGCCGTGAAGGAGGCGCGCGGCGCCATCGATCTCACCGTGGCGGCGCAGTACGCCTTCCCCCTGCTGCCGAACCGGATTGTCGTGCTGGCTGAGAGCATGGATGCGCTCCGGACCTGCGCTGCCGCTGTCGGTCTTTCAGTGCATGGCCCCACCGCACGCGAACTGCTCGGCCGGGCGCTCACGCTCGATGCGTACCTCGCGGCGCAACGACGGGAACCAGCGATGGAACTCGCCGGCTGGACCCGCGAGGACTTCGATCCCGACGCGGTCCAGTGGCGCTCCCCTTTTGACGCAACACCGCGGCTCTCGATGTACCAGCACCCGCAGAAGCGCGGCCGGGAGTTCTTTCTATACGACGGCGCCGAGATGTTACGTGTTCACCCAGCGTGGGGCCGCTACGCGGTGCTTGCCCGCACCGGACGCAGCGTCCTTAGATATGACGCCGAGGAGGGCGTGTTACTCGTGCCGGCGGGCGCACGTCTACCATCGATCTTCGAGCGCGGCCTGACGCTCCTTTCGGGCTTCGCAGCGCAACCTACTGTGCACGATGGCACCTTCAGCGTAGCCTACATCCGGGTGAGCCAACCCGACGCTGAGACAGTCGCAACCAAGCTCCGGCAAAAGCTCCTCATCACGACGCGTCCCGCATCCATCCGAGGAACCTATGATTGATCCGATCAGCGCCCACGAGTCCGTGCGGGACGAGTTCCTGCGCTACATTCAGACGGCGTTCGGCACGCGCTATCCCGCCATTGAAGAGGAACGGGAAGCGCTCTTGAGCCGTCCGGGTGCGTTTTGCCAGCCGCCGTGGATCGAGCCGCTGCCCCGGTACCGGCAGACGGGCAAGGGGATCGACTCACTGACCGCAGCCGATGTGCCAGGCCTGAGTCCGGAGGCACTCGCGGCATTCCGGCGGCTCGCGGCGTGTGGCCTCGTCGGTGGCTACCCGCTCTACACACACCAGCTGCGCATGCTTCACGATGCCGCAGCGGGGCGGAACGCTGTTGTCACCGCGGGGACCGGCTCCGGGAAGACGGAGTCGTTCCTGCTGCCGCTGTTCGCCCAGCTCGCAAGCGAGTCGCGCACGTGGACCGCACCTGGGCCGCGCCACGCCCACGCCGACGACTGGTGGAGGAGCGAAGCCTGGCAGGCGGAGTGCGGGGCAGGATCCGGGAAGGCGCTCAAGCGCTCCTTCCGCGTCTCGCAGCGCTATGGAGAGACGCGCCCGGCCGCGGTGCGAGCGCTCGTGCTTTACCCGATGAATGCGCTGGTCGAAGACCAGCTCACGCGGCTTCGCAAGGCGCTCGATTCGGACGCCGCGCGCGAGTTCTACCGCGAGGCATGCAACGCCAACCGCATCTACTTCGGCCGCTACAACGGCTCCACCCCGGTCGCCGGCCACGAGGAGACGGAAGCCGGAAACCCAGACAAGAAGCGCATCGAACGCCTGCGTAAGGTGCTCGTTGCGATGGAGCAGGCTGCGGAGGCTGCTGAGAAGCACGTCGCCGCCGGCGGGGACCCGGACGCGCGGTTCTTCTTCCCGAAGCTCGATGGCAGCGAGATGCGCAGTCGCTGGGACATGCAGGAGACACCGCCGGACATCCTCATCACGAACTACAGCATGCTGAGCATCATGCTGATGCGTGACGCGGATGCGGCGATCTTCGACCGTACACGCGAGTGGCTGCAGCAAGACGGCAGCGTCTTCCATCTCATCATTGACGAGCTCCACCTTTACCGCGGGACCGCAGGAACCGAGGTTGCCTATCTTCTGCGCTTGCTGCTGAACCGCTTGGGGCTCTCACCCTCCAGCCCGAAGCTGCGCATCCTCGCATCGAGCGCATCGCTCGACGGCGGTGATCCTGCGAGCTTGGAGTTCCTCCACGACTTCTTCGGCGTCGACTGGGCGCCACAGCAGATCATTCCTGGGGAAGGTGTGGAACTGCCGCCCGGGCATCGGCCGCTGCCAGCGAAGCCCTTCGTCCACCTCGGGCGAGTCATTGCGTCGGGTGAGGATCTCGAACCCGCGCTCTGCGCGACCGCCGAGGCGCTCGGCGCGGCGTCCGCCACGGATGGCGTCTCCTCGCTGCGCGAGGCTCTACAGGCACCAGGGCTCCTCGCGGGCGCCCGCATGCTCTACGCGTGCATGGATGGTGGCGCGACGCGGGCCGTGTCTGAATCACACTTCGCACAGCGCGTCTTCGATAGCATCGACCCGGCCGAGGAGGCAGACGCCGTACGTGGCCTCTTTTACGCACGCCAACTCTGCCCTGCCGGTCCGGCAGCGCCGCTGCCCTCCTTTCGGTTCCACTGGTTTTTCCGCAACATCGAGGGGCTCTGGTCGTGCACTCGGCCGAACTGTTGCCGCGCCGGCGAGCGGCCGGTAGGGCAGCTCTTTGAGCGCCCGCGAATTCTTTGCGCCGCGTCCCCGGCCCACCGCGTCCTCGAGACGCTTTACTGCGAGCAGTGCGGCACCGTGTACCTCGGGGGAAGCCGCTTCGACCTGCCGGACAACGCTGGGTGGGAGCTGCTCAACACCGACCCCGACGTGGAGTCGCTGCCGGACCGTGCGGCGGCGCGGCTCGTAGAGCGGCGCTCGATGCGCGACTACGCGGTGTTCTGGCCCGGCGGTACTGCCATTCACGACGATGCTGTGCGGGCGTGGGCGCAGCCGCGTATGGACGACGGAAACACGATCAGGGTGAAGTGGAAGGCAGCGAGCCTTGATACGACGACCGCGCGAGTCGTTCTCGGCCACGAGCCGGAGGGGTTCCCCGATGGAAAGTGGGTGCACGGGTTCATCTTCCTTGAGGACAAGGAGGAGACGCCGGAAGCACTCGCAGCGACGGTCGCCATGCCGTCCGTCTGCGCGAGCTGCGCTGCCGACTACCAGCGCCGGCGCAGGCCATCGCCGGTTCGCGGGTTCCGCACCGGCTTCTCGAAGGTGAGCCAGATTCTCTCGAAGGAGCTCTTCCAAGTCCTGCCAGACGCAGACGCACGGAAGCTCGTCGTCTTCTCCGACAGCCGCGAGGACGCGGCGTCGATCGCGAATGGCATCGAGCGGAACCACTACGCGGACTTAGTGCGCGAGACGATCTACGATGAGTTGCTCACCTCGGGGCTCGGCGAAGCTGCATTCCTGCTGGACGTCCGCGCGCACGGCGAAGCGAGGACTTCAGAAGCGCGAGACTTCGTCTCTGCGCATCCGGCCGCTGCCGACGCCTTGCGGCAGGACATCGAGCTCGCGGAATCAGAGATACCAGCATCCGTTCCGCAGGCCATGCGCGCAGTCCTCATCGAGGCGAAGAGCCGCGCCGCCGCACACGTCGCAGTCGTTGCGGCGACCGCAGCGTCGCGCACGATCCGCATTAACCGGCTCTTCGAAGGCGCCGAAGGCGATCCGCGCGATCCGGGGTCGCTCATCCTGCGGCTCAAGAACCTTGGCGTGAACCCCGCCGGCAACGACGTGCTGTATCAGGAGTTCAAGTACGACAACCGCTATCACCATTGGACGACGCTCTTCGAGTGGCCGGAGGGCGGATGGCGGCAGGACCTACCTCCTGCGGCCGCCGACGCGCGTACGAAGATGCAGTCGAAGGTACGCACGGAGGTCAGTTCCGTGCTGTTTTCAAGGCTGTACTTTGGCTTTGAATCCTCTGGGCTCGGGTACGCGCGGCTGCACGTGGGGGACGCCGACCTGGCGCAGTTCGCTGTAAGCGCGGGCATCGACTCGCAGTCCTTCGCGGACATCACAGCCGCGATTCTGCGCATCCTCGGGGACTTCTACCGGTACCCCGACGACGACTACCGCATGCAGGAAGCGTGGACAGGCTGGGAGTACGCACGCGCGCACTTCCGGCACTATCTTGAGGCCTGCGCACAAGCCGCGGGGGTCGCGGCGGGAGAACTGCGAAGCGCGGTGTGGGACGCCGTGGTCGTGCGCGGGAATCACGCACAGCTCATCATGAGTCCGCGTGATCTCGCGGTGCGCGTCGCAACCGCGACCGATCCCGTGTGGGTGT
>DASVRB010000336.1:0-5378 GCA_036388835.1 Thermoanaerobaculia bacterium
ACTCCGTGTCAACTATGTCTCCGGGTTGAACCGAGCCCGCCGCTCCACAAGACGCTAATTCTTCATCTTCTTCAAGTACGCCGCGTCAATCCCTGCGATGCGCATCGAGACGAGCTTCTCAACCGGGACGTTGCGATAGCCGGCGTCGCGGACCTGGCGGATGAACTCGGGCGTCACGCGATGGATGCGCATCGACACGAGATCGTCTGCATCGACGTTCGTGTAGCCGAGCTCGCGCAGTTCACGGACGAACTCCGGCGTCACGCGATGGATGCGGAACGCCACGAGCTCCTCGATGTCGAGATCGCCGTAGCCGAGCTTCTTCATTTCGGCGGCGAACTGCGGCGTTGCGCCGTGGATGCGCGTGTTCTGGAGCTCTTCGAGTGAAAGGTTCCAGCCGGCGGCGCGCATCTCGCGGACGTACGCGGGCGTGACGCGGTGAATGCGCGATCCCACCAGCTCGTCGGAGTCCATGTCGCGGAAGCCGAGCTCGCGCATCTCGCGAATGTATTCGGGCGTGATGTCGAAGATGCGCATCGTGAGGTAGTCGTCGAGCGATACGCGGTATCCCGCCGCCTGCATGGAGCGGACGTACGCGAGCGACACGTCATGAATCGCGTACGACAACAGCGTCTCGGCCTCCTCGCGCTCGCGCTTTCCTGTACGCCGCTCTTCGAGCGACACGCCGAGGTCGCGCATCGACTGCAGGTAATTCGGGTTCGGTGCGAACGCGAATTGACCCGCGCCGAGGCCGTTGCGGAACGAGCCGTCGAACGTGGCGGTGCCGGCATCGCGCCGGAGCTGGAAGCTCACCGGCGTGCTGGTCGTCACGCGCATCTGCGCTTGTGTGAGGCCGCTGAATGCAGTGATGCGCATGCTCGTGCTGGTCATGTGATGCGACCGCCAGCTCATGCTGAACTGCACCTCGTCTGTTTTGTCTTCGATCGGCCTCGCGGTCCACGCGCCTTCGAGCGCGGCAAACGCGTTGGCGGCAACGAGAAGACACACGAATAGCGAGAGCGTCGTAATGCGCCTGGTCATGATCAGTTCTCCGAATTCGTTCGATTACTTGTTGTTGTCGCGGTATTTCTCGAGGTCTTTTATGAAGTCGCTGTCGACACCGTGCGCTGCCATGCTGGTGAGCTGGTCGACCGTCAGCTTCGTGTAGCCGGCGGCGGCGAGGCGGCGGACGAACTCCGCGCTGACGCCGAGTGCACGAAGGCTGCTGGCGTCTTCGGCGGAGTTGATCTTCACGCCTGCATCGCGCAACTCGCGGAGGTACTCCGGCGTCACGCCGACCGCGCGCAATCCGCTGGCGTCGTCCGCGTCGGTGATACGCAGTCCCGCTTCGCGCATGCGGTTGATGTAGTCAGCGGTCACGCCGAGCGCGCGCAAGCCCGTCGCGTCGGAGATGGAGATCGAGAGCCCCGAGGTGCGGAGGTCGCGCAGGTACTCGGGAGTCACGCCGACTGCACGCAAGCCCGTGGCCTCGTCGGCATCGACGATGCCGAAGCCGGCATCGCGCATCTCACGGATGAATTGCGGCGTCACACCGACTGCACGCAGTCCGGTGACGTCGCTCGCGTCGTCGAAGCGGATGCCGGCGTTGCTCATCTCGCGCACGAATTCGGCGGTGACGCCGAGCGCGCGCATGCCGGAGATGTCGCCCATGCTCGCGTTCGGGAAGAGCGCACGCATCTGCTGGATGTACTCCGGCGTGACGCCGGTGGCGCGCAGCGCGATGAGGTCGTCGACGCTGTAGTTGCCGTTCTCATCGCGGTCGCGGCTCCGCTCGCGAGCACGCTCGCGTTTGCCGGCCTTGTTCTTTTTTGGCGTGTCGTCGTCATCGTCATCGTCATCGTCAAAGTAGACGTGGACACCGGAGAGCGCGGCGAACGCCGCCGGCGCCACTTCGGGATGCGGCGGATGCGGCGGCGCCGGCGCGGCGAGCGGTGCCGGTGCGGGGTACGGCCCCATGGTCGCGGGATGCGGCGCCGGCATGACGAAACCGAGGTCGTGCGGCGGGTACGGTGCGTTGGGTGCGACGGCGAAGTTCAGATGATCGAAGTTCCACTCATCCTCATCGAATGGTTCTTCCGGCTCGAGCGGCTCCTCTGGGTCGAGCGGCGCCTCCGGTTCGGCAGGTTCTTCCGGCTCTTCCGGATCTTCGGGAACTTCCGGTTCTTCCGGCGCGATGACGTCCATGCTCGACGCGGCAATCTGCGGCGTCTCATCGCGCTGCGCGAGCGCAGGAATGGAGGGGATGGCGAGGGAGACACCGACGATCGCGAACGTGGCGATGCCGGCGGCCCAGCGCGAGCTGAGGCTGGTCGTTTCGGCGCGGCCCGCGGCGATGCGGCGGATGCGGTCGAGCAGCGAGCCGCCGTTTGCGGCGACGACCACCGGCAGCGCGGCGGCGCGCAGTTCTTCGAGACGGGTCAGCGCTTTTGCGTACTGGAGCGGATTGCCGCAGACCGCCACGGCCAGGTCGTCGCAGCAGTTCTCGCGCTCGATGCGCACGCGCCGCGACATCCACCAGACGGCCGGGTGATAGAACATCAGCGTCTCGACGAACGCCTGCAGGAGATTCATCAGAAAGTCGTGACGGCGGATGTGCGCGAGCTCGTGCGCCAGCACCATCTCGAGCTGCTCGGGCGTGAGGCCGGTGAGGGTGCTCGCGGGCAGCAAAATCACGGGACGCAGCGTGCCGATCACCGACGGCACTTCGACCGCGGCCGATTCGAGCAGGCGAACGGCGCGCTGCAATCCGAGGGCTTCGGAAAGACGCGCCGCGACGCGCTGCCACGACGCACTCGCCTCGGTCGCACCATCAGTGAGCAGCGCGCGTGCGCGGAACCAACTGACGATCAGGCGAGCAGAGAAGAAGAGGACGCCGAGGAGCCAGAACGCGACCACGGTCGGCAGCGACTGGCGCGCCGTGGCGACGCTGTCGATTGCACGATCGCGCCAGCTCTCGGCGGCCGTGGCGACGATCATCACCGGAACCTGCGACAGCGGAATGCCGACCGATTCTTCGGTCGTAGACGATGCAGCGATGCGCACCGGCGCCGCGGCCGGATCGTACGCACGCACCGTCGTGGTGACGAACATCGCGAAGACCAGCGCGAGCGCGCTGGAGGCAGAGGCGTAACGGATGTTCGCGCTCTCGCGCGGAATCAGCGCGAGGACGGCCGCGAGAATGCCGGCCACGATGGTGGCCTGCCAGACGAGATGCAGCAGCGCCCATCCGAGGGCCTGGGCCAGTGGACCGGTCAAGAGATCCATCGTGTTCATTTCGCCTCTCCTTCCATTTTCTCGAGCAACTCGCGAATCTGCGTCAGTTCTTCAGCGCTGGCTTTGGTGCCGGACAGCGCCTGCATCACGAGCTTCGTGGGCGAGCCGCCGAATGCGCGCTCGATCAGATCACCGATCAGACGGCCCTGCGTCCGCTGCTCGCTCTCGCGCGTTGCGTACACATGCGCGCGCTGCGACTCGTCGCGAACGACCAATCCCTTGTCGGTCATGATCTGCAGAAGTTTGAGCACCGTGGTGTAGCCGGTGTCCTGCGTGCGGCTCAGATCGTCGTGCACTTCGCGGACCGTGCTGGGGCCGCGTTCCCAGAGCACGCGCAGGATCGCGAGCTCGGCGTCGGTAGGTCGCGGTGTCGGTTTGTCGCCCATTCGCATCTGCCCTCCGGTGGTATGTACGGAAGACTATACGAAGGGTTTCGTATGGTCAACGAAAAGATTCGTAGTTCAGGGAGAGTGCCTCGGAGTTCCTCGGTTCCTCGGAGTTCCTCGGAGGGGTCGACTACTTCGAGGAACTCCGAGGCACTCCGAGGAACTGTTGCGCGTCCGGCATCACAAACACCCTCTTCGCCAACTCCGAGGCCAGCGTTTCCGCCCGGTAGTACTGCTGCAGGATCGGCTCGAAGACGTCGGGGTTCGTGGCGGCGAATTCGTCGAAGGTTGCGCACGCGTTGCGCTGCATGCGCTCGTGGATGAGGAAGAGGAAGGCGAAGGTGATGGTCTCGTGGTACTTCGACGCGGCGCCGAGGCTGGTGGCGTAGCGCCGCAGGGAATCGCGGAAGCGCGTGAGTGCGTCGAGGAGTGGCGCTTCCTTCAGATACAGCCAAGCCAGGCGGACGTGATTGCGATGATCGAAGGCGCGCGGCGGGAGCGTGCACGCTTCGAACTGCGCGACGAATTCACGATCGTGCACGCGGCTTTTTCCCTTCGATGAGCCGGTGGCTCGCATTGGAGTCGAGCTCGAGGCCGTAGACCTTCTTCAACTCCCCGACTTTCTGCAGCGACTCGCGGCCGAACGGCGTCTTGCCGTCGAACGCGTGCAGAACGATTCCTTCGAGCAGGTCGCCCAAGGTCATGTCGTGGTACTCGGCGAGGCCTTTCAAAACTTTCACGAGGCGCTTCTCCATGCGGACGCCGGTCTGCACGCGCTCGACGGCGATCGGTTCGTTGACCATGGGATGATGGTACATATGTACCAAGGTGCAGTCAAATAACCCATGCTATTCTTTTGCGGTCCAAAACCCATCGAATCAGGAGATCAGAGACATGTCCCGCATCCGTTCTGTCGCCGCCTCGGCGGTTGCTTTCTCTCTTTTTGCTTCAGCCGCGTTCGCTGAGGGGAACGTGCAGCAGAAGACCCGCGTGCAGTTCGGCGGCATCATCGGCGGCATCGCCAACGTCTTCGGCGGCAAGGCCGCGCGCGAAGGTGTGAGCAGCACCACCGCCGTCAAAGGCAACCGCCGCCTCACCACCACCGACCGCTCCGGCGAGCTGGTCGACCTCTCCGAAGAAAAGATTTATCGCCTCGACTACGGCCGCAAGACGTACGAGGTCGTGACGTTCGCCGAGTTGCGCAAGCAGTACGAGGACGCGAAAAAAGAAGCGGCCGAAGATGCGAAAAAGCAGGAAAAATCGGGCAAAAAAGAAGAAGGGCCGGAGTACGAGGTCGACTTCGACATCAAGGAAACGGGCCAGAAGCAGACGGTGAACGGCTTCGACACGAAGCAGGTCATCGTCACCGCCACGGTCCGCGAGAAAGGGAAGAAGCTCGAGCAGTCCGGCGGCGCGGTGCTGACCGCGGACATGTGGATGGGCCCGAAAGTTCCGGCGATGACGGAGCTGAACGCGTTCAACGCGAAGTACTTCAAGCAGCTCTACGGCGACGCGACCGCGGAGATGCAGCAGATGGCGATCCTCATGGCCACCACGCCGACGTTCGCGAAGGCGATGAAAGAATTCTCGAAAAAGCGCGGCGCGTTCGACGGTGAGTCGATCCGCACGACGCTGACCTTCGAGACCGTCGCCGCGCCCGGCCAGCAGGCGGAGCAGCAGGAGCAGGACGCCTCGCCG